>CAYPHL010000147.1:0-8947 GCA_964410385.1 uncultured Rikenellaceae bacterium
TTTTTCTTTCAGACCGAAAACCTTAATTGCATTTTCACGGAATATCCTGTCAACAATTTCCAGGGCAAGATCTTCAGTCAGCAATCCCCGTTTAACTCTTTTTGCCAGGACTTCTGAAACCACATCTTTTGCAAATTCAAGTGATCCCACCGATTCCTCGATCAGGCCGCAATCGCCTCCCCAGAAGAATTTATTATACGGGACACAGTCAAGCATCACATCCAGGGAACTGACAGCCTCTTCTCTTGAGATCTGCGGGAGCCATACAAGATCGAGATACACATTCGGGAACATTTTTCCCGATGCAGCAAATTCCCCCGTCCAGGGAAATCCTCCGTGAAAAAGGCTGAATTTTGCTTTGGGGTATTTCAGGAAAAGGTTATTCAGCTTCACCGGCTGTCCGTTATCAAGTGTATTTCCGTTACCTGCCAGATATCCTGTGTGGATCTGGACAGGGAGATTATATTCGATCGATCTCTGAATTATCCAGTGGAACATGAAATCCTCAATTTTCTTAGCTTCTGATGCAGTCAGACTGCCTGATGGTTTTTCATACAAAGCCCGGGCTTCCTCATAAGGGACACTTTCATAAAAAAGTGTCCGGGAATATGCCTGGGAATTCTTTATACAGACAGCCTTTTTTTCAACATTCATTTTAAAAAGATGATCACAGAACTTAAGGTAATCATCCAGGTTGTTAATTACAAATCCTGCCAAAGCTGCTTCTTTATAAAAACCTGCCGGATCGCTGTCTTTTTCAGGCTTGCGGCTTGATGCCGAGATCAGTGCATTAATATTAAAAGCAAGTGCAAAGTGCTTTTCGTCAATCTCTGTATTGAACGGTTTCCAGTACTGATCAATGAACATAAGCTCAAATCCTGCCCTGTTGAATGCTTCATCAAACCAGTTCCTGTAATCTTTATATCTCTCCTCTATCTTTCCTGAAAGTGATTCAATGTTTTCTTTAGTGAAGCACAGGTCATTGAAATCATATAATTTTCTGAATCCTTTAACCAACTGACTATAGTAACTTGTTGCACGGGTGTAGTTCAGAGCTTCACCGTACATATCCCATAACTGATCAAGGCTGAGAGAATCAATCAGCTTCCAGTTGAGGCCAATGTCACCTGCTGATCTTACATCAGCCGCCAGGTAACTGGCTGCAACAAGGTGATAGAAACGAAACCTGTAGTTACCGTATTCCTCAGGCCAGTGCTGATGTTCATGAGTGTTGATCACTTTAACCTGACCGGCGTGATCTCTTATTTTACGATATACAATGTCATCAGCATTCCTGCACTGATTGATAAAAGGTAAACAGAATATCAGGGATGCAATCAGCAACCTGCATCCTGTAACCTTCAACCTGCAACTTTGTATATTATTTTTCATTTACGATTTCCTTTGATCCTGTTATTATGTTACCTGTTGAAGTCACTTTTGATGATTTTTTTCCTATAAAGATGGCAATGGTCTGATTCCCCTTACCTGAGGAACGGATTGTGTTATTGATGATATTAATATCATGAGTTTCACCTCCGATCCAGAACCCGGCAGATTCACGGGCCGTGCCGTTATTTTCAATTATATTGTTCCTGAAAGTATTACGGTGACCGCTGTTCTGTTCATTTTCATTGCGAAAGAACACACCATGATTTGCATTTTCATAAACATGGTTATTTTCGAATATATTATCCGTATCCTTATGACCTATTGAGAAACCATTGTCTTCATTAGCAAAGACTTTATTATTTCTGAAGATCCCGTTCTGTACCCGCCAGCAAAGGAAGATCCCGTCACCCTTATTATGATGGCTCGTACAATTTTCGACTGTCGAACGATCTGAACCTGTTCCGGGATGAAAGCCGAGCCCACCGCCGTTTGCAGCTTCACATCCCCGTAAAGTGATATTTTCAGTGATCTGCCAGCTGAATGTGTCACCGTTGAAATTATTCACTTTAACATTTTCAACGAGACAGTTTTTAGATTTATGGATATAAACTCCGCCTCCGCGACATCCGTTGATATACTCATTCACATCTTTGCCGCCTTCGATAATGAGATCTGCAATTTTTACATTTTCAGCATCGACTGCTTCAATAATCGAAAAACTGTTTGATATTGTTCCGTTCAGTGAAGCAATATAATCATTTACTGTCCTGTTGTCAAAATAGATCGTATTATCCTGAATATCTGTAATTACAGCGGTTGTAACGTCCCATCCCGATTTATGGGCATCGTCGAACAGCTGGATTCCCATCCCTATGCTGAAACCGCTTGCATCCTTTACAACAGCTTTCTGCATACCCCAGTCCGCATCAATAATGAAGCTGGTTTTAAATCCTTTGCACTTCTTCAGAATGGTTTTTTCACCCGATCCGATAAGTGAAGTGTTATCGGAGAGCCGGACAGGTCCGATTATGTCATAAGTCCCGGGGTTGAGTTTTACAGTACCTCCCCCGCTGGCTTTTACTGCATCCAGAGCTATCCGGATAGCCCGGGAAGTATATCCCGGAACATCTGCTTCCGGTCCGCCTACAGTTATTATCAGATCTGCCCGCCGGATATCGACCAGGCCAATATTCTGGCAGTTTACATCAGGAAACAAAGTAACCGATACAAGTATCAGAATTAAGAGTTTAATCATACTGGTTTTCATAAGTTTTCCCTCCATGGTATTATTAAAGCACAAATTATAAACATATCATTTTTACCATTCCCCTTTTTTCCTTGCCATGCCGGTTTTCAGAGACAGGTGCAATACCGTGTTCTTAATACCTGACGGTGAATTCAATGTTATTTTCTTCCCTCCTTTAAGCTGTTTGGTTTTTAAGAAAATACCGGTTCCGGTATCAAACCATTCAGCCGTAAATCTGCCGGGTGCTTTTTCAAGATCAATTGTAACTGCAGCAGTATCCGGAAGGTATACCAGGTATTCAGATCCACTATTCGCAAGACAATATGACGTTGATGCCAGTTCCGGCTGAGGGATCATTGAAATAAGATCTGTACGTTCTGCAATAGTACGGGTAAAACCCTGACCTTTACGCATCGATTTGAGCCATGCTTCATCACAGGCATTTGCAAGTACCCTGCAGTCATAAGGATCCATGAAGATGGGGTTCATCCCGCGAAGAAAGCTTTTCCAGATCCAGCCGGGATTTCCTCCCGTACCCCAAAGATGATCCGTATCATTAATTATTACTTTTGAGCCGTCAGCCGGTGGCGGATCATCACGGTATCCGCCTTCCGGATTAGGTGATACCCAGTCAGCCGGACTTTCGAATAAAACTTTGTTACTGCCCCCCCGGTATTGAAATGTCATTCCAACCGGATGTTGCTTTAAAAGGCTTTTCTCGTAATTCTTAATAAACCTTATCATATCATACTGCCATTCTGTGGAAGGGGGATGATTTTCGTTCGAAATTTCATACAGTACATTGTCATACTTGTTAAGAACATCAATAACATGCATAACATATGCTTTCTGGATTGAATTGATCCTGATATCCCCTATTGTATGGATCTCAGTAGCCTTTCCATCTCCATCCGCATCACCGTTTATCCCGTTGATGTTATTGTAAGGGTGGAAAGGGTGATTTTCAAATGCTTCCGGTGAAAACTGAAGCCCCCATCCTTCAAAAAGCATCACGGAAACATAGATCCCTGCTTCGCTTGCCAGCTTAACCCGTTCCTCGAGTCGTTTAAAATAATCAGGATCAAAGCGTTCAAGGTCAAATTTATTATCACCGTCGATTGCCAGTCCGGGTCCGGGTCTTATCCAGGGATGAGGTCCTACCTTTATATTCTTTGGCGTTTTCTCCCTGTTCCCCTGAGTATTCCAGCTTAACAGTTCCCATGCCCACATCCGCATAAAATTGTGGTTATACTTCTTCATCCATTCAATATAGGCAGGATAATCAAATTTCTGCTGAAGTCCGGAAGAAGATTCCATATCCACCAGGTTGTTCCAGGTGTGAGAACCGGTAAGATAAACTGCCTTCCCGGAATTATCGGTAAAATAGCGCGGATTCCGGTCACTGACCCTTAAGGGGCCGCTGATTTCGGTTGCCTGTCCATGTACAACAGCAAATAACAACGCTGAAACCATGCAGGCTGCAATTAGTGATTTGCCTCTTAAAACTTCCATTTTATAAAAAAATTACTGTCGTATTATCAATATTAATAATAACTTACCTGCATAAACTACGTATTATAAGACGTATTTTAAGACGTATTTTAAGACGTATTAAATCAAAACCGGCCGGATGTTTTTAATGAATAGGATCAATAAAATAAATGCCAGGGGATACAGGACGCCTGATGCTATCCAGAGGGGTAAATATGAATAGTTCTGTACGACTACCCCGATAAGCGGATTTATTATCAATCCTGCCACAGCGCCTGCAGAACCGGCCATTCCGACTACAGTTGAAGTGGCATTTTTCCCGAACAATTCACTTGTTATTGTAATATAGTTTGTTATCCAGAAACCATGGGCAAGCATTATAAGGGACATAAAAAATACAGCCATTCCCACGGTATGTACCGTTGCCGTCAGGGGAGCGGTCATTGTCAGAAGGGCAGCTGCTCCCATTACTGATTTCCTTGCCTTGTCTGTAGAAACACCTGACTTTATTAATTTATCGGAAATCCACCCTCCGAACATATTTGATAATCCAAGTGCGAAAAAGGGTATCCATAGCAGCTCCCCCACTCTTTCAAATGATACGTCCCTTTCGGCATTAAGGTATTTGGGTATCCAGAACATGAAGAAATAGAACACGGGATCGAGCAGAAATCTGATAGCAATCAGAGTCCATGCCTGCCGGGAGGATAATATTTTGCGTATGGGAACTTTTACGGTTTTCTGATTCAGTATTTCTGGTTTATCACTTTCATCCTGATTTATTATTTCAAGTTCCTTCTCAGTTATAAGTAAGGATTGAGAAGGTTTTTTAAATACAAGCAGCCAGATAATTACCCAGGTTATACCGATTGATCCGGTTATAATAAAAGCTCCCCGCCAGCCAAGTACCGAAACCAGGTAAACTGTAAGAGGAGGAGCCAGAACTGCACCAAGGGCTGATCCTCCGATTGCTATTCCCATTGCCGTAGCTCTCTCCTTTTTCGGGAACCATTCTGTAATTCCCTTTGATGCCCCGGGGAAACATCCTCCTTCTCCGAAACCAAGGAAGAACCTGGCAATTCCCATCTGGGTGATATTCTGAACTGCACCATGCATTGCGTTGGCAACGGACCACAGACCAACCGAGACAGCAAGCCCTATCCGTGTCCCGAACTTATCGATCAGCCAGCCACCGACAGAGAACATTATTGCATAACTGACAAGAAAAGCAGTGTTTATCCAGCCGTATTCAACATCAGAGATATTAAAATCAGTTTTAATCTTAAGAATGGCTACCGACAGGACCTGCCTGTCCAGAAAGCTGAGAGCTGTCGCAACAAGCAACAGACCGGCGATCATCCATCTTAAATTCTTTATCCTTAACATTATGGTTTTGTATCAATAACAACTGAATCAATGTCAAGGAATTCAGCTATCTGCTTAATAAGCGATGCCTTATGTCCGATGCCGAGCGCGAAGTGATGCGTAGGTCCTTCACTGAACCATCTTTTCAGGAAGGTTTTAACATCGGGTCTAAAAAAACCTCTTGTATTTGTATTTCCTGTAGGAGGAACAGGTCCTGCAACCGAATCTCCTTCAGCAATTACGAATTTGAAATTCCCGTCTGCCTTCTGGGTGATCCCAAGCATTGTAATGGGACCCTCCCTGATCTTAAACTCAACACTGGCTCCTCTGCCGGGCTTACCGTGATATTTCAATAAACTTCTCAGAAGAGGTTTACCTTCGGCAATATTAATATGATGCGGACCGTCATGTCCGACCAGGACAAATCCTTCATTGAAATCCACCGGGTGGAATTCTGCGAAGCTCCCACCCATTTCCAGGCGATCCATTATCATCATAGCAATACAGGTCTTGAGATCCGATTCCCCGCACATGGGAAAACCCGATGCAGTAAGCAATGAATTCCCGACAATCAGGTTCGACATAAGAAGTCTTATTCCGGAATCTTCCGTCGATTCATAATAATATGCGAGTCCGTCAAGCCTTTTTTCGGTTATGAACTTTTCAAGCGCAATACCGGATCTTGCAGCTTCTGTCAGGTCATCACCGGTAAGCCTGACTGCAACAGGATCACTACCCGGATAGGGAGTATCGAAAAAGCCAAGTATCTTTTCTTTTTCTTTCTGAATGTCACTGTCAGTGATTTTCAGGTAATGCCTGTAAATATCTTCCGGCTCTGTCAGAACAATATGACAACCAAAAGCTGAAGTAAGAAGTGTCGGATCAGTATGCATATCCAGCATCGCTTCAAGAACATGTCCCATCTGTCCGATGCGGGCATGTTTCAGATCGTGAAGGACATGGGCAATCTTACAAAATCCTTCAATTTCTGCTTCAGCAGCCTGATCATCATACAGCGTCCCAATTATCACCGGAGGTATTTTCCTTCCCATCCGTAAAGCTACACTGTTAAACTCAGGAACCGCACAGATATCGTCATTTAACAGCTGCATATAAGTGCTCGCTTTATTGTAATCCAAAGCCTTTAAAGGCTGAAGGGCGACAAGAACTACCGGTACCCTTATTTCCCTGAAAATTATTCCGATTGTAGCTGATGTTGCATATGTAACCATATCTACAAACAACAGATCCAGATCAGCAGCGTTAATTTTCGGGACTGTTGAATAAGCGGTGGCGGCACAATCCGAGATCCCGAAATCGATAACATTAACATCATACTTGCTCAATATTGCTTCGAATGCGGTTATTTTATTCTTTATTTCACCAAGCAATCCGTCAAACTGTGACCAGTAAGTATGATGGCCCACACTGTAGATTCCCACATTGGCTGTCAATGGCTTACGCCTTGGGATTGAAGATCCTGCTGATCTTTCCATTACTTTTTTGATAGTCTGGTTAACCGATTTGAGTAAATGATCCGAAAAGTTACTTAAAAGAATTACAATACCAAAAAGATTCTATCCCCGGAAATTAATTCTACTTTGACAGATTGGCTTCCTGAGCTGATTTTTCTGCTTTTTTACCCCTTACCCCAAAGGGAGAAAGCAGAAAAATCAACCTGCACCTCCTGGGGCCGGGGTAAAACAGGTTGATTTTTCGATGTTTTCAGAATCTGTCAAAGTAGAATTAATGAGGATATCATTGAAAAATATCAGCTGTTTTACAAGAAAATTAAAAAATGGAACAGAAATTTATAAATTTATAGTCTACCCCCCTATTATTCTTATAGAGACCAGGAATTTTACATACTATATTTTAATTGCACCCCTGTTTTTAGAGGGGTATAAAAATTATTTTGTATTATTTTTTGGTTATACCCCCTTTTTTATATATGTTAGCGGCTTCAAATTGATATTTTTAATAGTAATGGCCTGAATTATGAAGATATTTAAGAAGAAGCTGTTTAAGAAGAAGTATTTGCTGGCAGCGGCTCTGCTGCTGTTTATTGATCCGGTATTATCAGCATCTGCAGGTACACAAGTCGATTCGGGAGCTACAGCTTGGATGCTTACATCAACTGCGCTGGTATTGCTTATGATACCGGGGCTTGCAATGTTTTACGGGGGTCTTGTAAGGACCAAAAACGTCCTTGGAACAATAATGCACAGTTTTGTTGCAATGGGCATCATCAGTGTCCTGTGGGTGATTATCGGTTACAGTATGTGTTTCGGGGGCAATATCCTGGGTGGTCTGACCGGATGGAACAAGGACTATTTGTTCCTTAACGGAATTGACAATAACATAATGGATGCGGGCATACCCGAGTATGTATTTTCGATGTTCCAGGGAAAATTCGCGATCATCACTCCTGCACTTATAGCCGGTGCTTTCGCGGAAAGGGTATCATTCAAGGCATATTGTCTCTTTATTGCCGTATGGAGCATATTTGTATATAATCCTCTGTGTCATTGGGTATGGTCATCCGAAGGATTTTTGTTTAACCTTGGTGCCAGAGGTGCAATTGACTTTGCAGGCGGAACAGTAGTTCATATTTCTGCAGGTGTAAGCGGTCTGGTTGCAGCAATATACCTCGGCTCAAGGCGCGGTTATCCCATTCAGGTGATAAGGCCGAATAATATGGTGATCACAATGCTCGGAGCCGGACTACTGTGGGTTGGCTGGTTCGGATTTAATGCGGGAAGCAGTATTTCATCAGGATTAAGTACCGCTCAGGCTCTTACGGCAACACAAGTAGCTGCTGCATCGGGAGCGCTGTCATGGATAATCATCGAAAGCTTCCATCATGAGGGGAAAGCAACAGCTCTCGGTTTTGCCAGCGGTATTCTTGCTGGGCTTGTAGCAGTAACCCCGGCTGCCGGTGTTGTTCAACCATACGGAGCAATGATCCTCGGAATACTTGCTTCAATTGCCTGTTATATGGCTATTCAGCTGAAAAACAAGCTTGGGTATGATGACAGTCTCGATGCTTTTGGTATCCATGGAGTAGGCGGAATAACAGGCGCTCTTTTCCTTACATTCTTTATAAGAAAATCCTGGATGGCTGAAGCCGCAGCTGCCTCTGATGGTATCTGGGGTGTATGGGACCAGCTGGGAGTACAGGCTCTGGCTGTCCTGATCGCTATTGTATTTGCCGGAGGAATGACCCTCCTTATAATCTGGCTTCTCGACAGGACAGTCAACTTCAGATCGACCTGCTCCGATGAAATGGCCGGTCTCGACAGAGCCTACCATGGCGAAAGAGGATATGGAATGCTTAATCCAAGTTAACACTGGAAATTTAATTTCTCTATGTTGCTGGTTGCTGGTTAGTGTTAAAAGAGTTTCAGGGTTTCAAGGTTACAGGTTGCAAGTTACAGATAACAAGTAACAAGC
>CAYPHL010000148.1:0-8664 GCA_964410385.1 uncultured Rikenellaceae bacterium
AACATTGATTCGGCAAGATAGTTTATTTCCACTGAAGATGGTACATGCTTCATCATGAAATCGAAATCATAAGCATCCATTGTCCATTTCAGGTAGTTTACATTATTTGTATGAAGATTCACATCAAGATCACTTGGCTTTACCCTGAACTCAGGCGACAGTTCACCATCACGGGGCTGATCATCAAGCTTGCCTGCAGTTCTCACCGGAAATGCCTCTTTCTCCTTTAACGAATTAAATGCTGAAAGCTTTTCATCAGGTCTTTGAATCTTTTTTGTTGTTGCATCAATTATCAGCCATGATGAGGATGCTGAAGCGATCAGCCTTCCATCCGGGTAGCTTACTTCATAGAACCTCAGTGCGAATACTCCCTCAGTACCATAAGGCCAGGTCCTTACCAGGATCGTTTCATCCCTGAAAGGCCATTCCCGGATCTCGGCATACATCCTGGATAATACCCAGAAATGATTGCCCTTCATCAGCTCATCCCTTCCGTAACCAAGCTTTATTGCATGTTCTGCAGCGGCATCCTGCATATAATTGAAAAGTGAACAAAGACTTAATTTCTCGTCAGCTGATGTGTCATAAACATGTACCCTGAATTCCCTCTGAAGCCGCGGTATCTCCATATTATTCATTACCATTTAAGAAAACTTCCACATCATGAGTATATTGTGCCCACCTGTCCATTTCTTCATTATGTTTTTTCTTCAGATCCTCATACTTCATAAAGAAGTCATGAGTCTCATCAGCCGGCCTGCCGGGGGTGTTCAGCAGCAGGTCCATTTCTGCCAGCTCTTTTTCGATCCTCTCAATTTCCTTTTCCGAATCTTCAAGCTGACGTTTAAGCTTTCTCAGCGTCCTGTCATATTCCTTCTTCTCGAGATACTTTTGTTTATTTGCCGAGATATTTCCGTTTGCGCTCTCACCTGTCTTTTCCTTTGACAGAACATCTTTCTTTTCAATTTCCTTCAGGCTATCGATCTTCTTTTTCCTGAGGAAATCATATATACCTCCGAGATGCTCCCTGATCGTATTATTCCTGAATTCATATACTTTGGAGACTATCCCGTTCAGGAAATCCCTGTCGTGTGAAACTACAATTAATGTGCCATCATAACTGATCAGGGCCTGTTTCAGGATATCTTTTGACCGCATGTCAAGATGATTTGTAGGTTCATCGAGTACGAGAAGGTTATGCGGTTCCAGCAGGAGCCTGACCAGTGCGAGCCTCGAGCGTTCCCCTCCCGAGAGGACTTTCACTTTCTTATCCACATCTTCGCCCTGGAAGAGGAAGGCTCCGAGCATATCGCGTATCTTTGATCTTATATCGCCCTTTGCAGCATCATCAATTGTCTCCAGAACAGTCTTATCTTCATTCAGAAGCTCATCCTGGTTCTGGGCGAAATACCCTGTTTTTACATTATGACCTATTTTAAGATGACCTTCATAGCCGAGTTCCCCGATTATGATCCTCGAGAAGGTTGTTTTCCCCTCGCCGTTGCGTCCGACAAATGCGACCTTTTCTCCCCTGTGGATCCTGAAATCGATCCTTCTGAGTACTGTATGATCACCATAGCTCTTTGATAATTCCTTTGCATCGGCCACGTTTGTCCCCGAGCGGGGAGAGGGAGGGAATTTAAGGTTCATTTTGCTGAAATCCTCCTCGTCGACCTCGAGACGGTCGATCTTGTTGAGCTGTTTTATCTTTGACTGAACCTGAACTGCCTTTGTAGCCTTGTATCTGAACCTTTCGATGAATTTCTCGGTATCTTCTATCATTTTCTGCTGGTTCCTGTAAGCAGCGATCTGCTGCTCCCTTCTCTCTTTCCTCAGCTCGACGAATTCCGACCACGGAACTTTATAGTCGTATATTTTCCCGAGGGAAATCTCTATAGTTCTTGTTGTAACATTGTCAAGGAATGCCCTGTCGTGCGACACAAGAACAACTGCTCCGCGGTATGAGGCAAGAAAGGTCTCCAGCCATTGTATCGATTCAATATCGAGGTGGTTTGTAGGTTCATCAAGGAGGAACAGCGAAGGTTTCTTCAGAAGGATCTTAGCCAGTTCAATTCTCATCCTCCATCCGCCGCTGAGTTCCTTCGTCGGCCTGTCAAAGTCACTGCGCTCAAAGCCCAAACCGGCAAGTGTCTTTTCTGAATCGGCAAGGTAACTGTCGCCTCCGGCATACCTGAATCTTTCCTCAATAACTGTAAGATGATCACAGAGCTTGAGATATTCAGCCGACTCATAGTCATCCCTCAGCGCGATTTCGGCAGTACACCTTTCAATTTCCTCCGACATGCCTGTCAGTTCAGGGAATGCTTTTATTACCTCATTGATGACACTCGTGCTGTCATCGACCTTCATTTGCTGCGGAAGGTAGCCAATGGTGATCTCTTTCGACATGTCGACCTGCCCGGATGTCGGGCTCTGAAGCCCTGCAATTATCCTTAAAAGGGTTGACTTTCCTGATCCGTTCCTGCCGGCAAGACCTATCCTGTCCTGGTCATTGATGAGAAAGGAGATTTCCGTGAGAAGATCAAAGCTCCCGAATGATACCGACAGATCCTGTACTGAAACCATATCCCGAAAAATTGCACAAAGATAAGAAAAGTAGTATTATCTTTGATCCGTGCATTCTGCAGTAAAATCGGTTAATACAGTTACATATGGAAATTAAGAAATACATCCTCAGATTATTCCTTCTGACAGTTTTTATTTTGCCGGTCATTACGTCGTGTAATAAGGAGACTGAACCGGAATATGATCATTTCATCTCGAAAGAGCTTGCAGTCCCTTATTCCAAAGAAAACATCGACTATCTCCTCGACCTGGCTGTGCAATCCTATCCCGAAATAGCTTCTATTCAGCCTTATGTTACAAACGGTGTGGATGTTTACAGGATGAATTATGTTACGGAGATAAAAGGGACCGAAATTGAAGCTTCAGGTCTGGTCTGCATTCCTTCCGAGGCGGGCAATTATCCGGTTCTGAGCTTTCAGAACGGTACAAACACAAAACACAGTGATGCCCCGACCGAAAAGCCTACGGATGTATCATACACACTTGTCGAAGCCATTGCTTCAATGGGATTTATTGTTGTCATTCCTGATTATCCGGGATTCGGAAGTTCTTCACAGGTCCCTCATCCCTATCTTATCGCAGAACCTACAGTTAAGTCGATCCTGGATATGTTCAGAGCGGTAAATGAAGCAGCCGGTACTGAATTTCCGGGTATTTCGGTTAAGAATGAATATTATCTTGCCGGTTACAGCCAGGGCGGCTGGGCAACATTCACTCTTCATAAAGCCCTCGAAACCGTCTACAGTTCTGAATTCAAACTTGCGGCCAGTGCTTGCGGTGCAGGTTCCTACAATATGTACAATATGTTCACCACAATGATCAGCACCGATACATATCCGATGCCTGCCTACCTGGCATATATTATAAATGCCTATTCGGAATATGACCAGTTCACAAACCCGGTCTCGGAAATCCTGAATGCAGATTATGCCGCTAAACTGCCTTCATTATTTAACGGCACTCTTTCAACAGGCGAGATTAATAGTCAGCTTACAACCTCAATATCCGGATTGTTCAGAGCAGATTTCCTTGCCGGATTCACTTCATCGGCGAAATATTCATCTGTTCGTGATGCTCTTCAGAATAACAGCATCAGTGCATGGAAAACCCTGAAGCCTGTAATGTTTGCACATGGCAGCAGCGACACATCGGTACCGGTATCGGCAACGGAGTACATGTATGATGGTATGATATCGGCCGGGACTTCATCTGAAATATGCAAAAAGGTCATTTTCCCGGGACTTGAGCATGGTGAAGGATTGATCCCGGCTATGATCGGAGGACTGACTTTTCTTCTGGATGTAAGGGATAACTAAACCCGGGTAACTTTATAGCAAATGCATCGTATAAAGGGCATGAATATCGGATTGCCTATGCTGAACAAGGTTCTGATCACAGACATTGGCGCAGAAGGGAATGCTATTGCAAAGGTTGATGGCCGGGTCGTGTTCGTTCCTATGCTTGTTCCGGGTGATGTTGTTGACCTCAGGATAAGTAAAAAGAGGAGAAAATATCTTGAGGGCAGCGTTATCAGGTTCCATGAATATTCCCCCGACAGGATAAAACCGGTGTGTCGCCACTTCGGAATCTGCGGGGGCTGCAAATGGCAGCATCTCCCTTATGAACTTCAGCTTAAATACAAGGAAAAACAAGTTACTGATAACCTTGAACGGATAGGAAAAGTACAGGTAGCTCATATAAATCCGATAATAGGCTCGTCTGAGATATACAGGTACAGAAACAAGATGGAATATGCTTTTTCCGACAGGAGATGGCTGACAAGGGAGGAAGTGGAGTCGGATAATAATTTCGACAAAGAAGATGCACTTGGGTTTCATATACCCGGATTATTCGATAAAGTGCTTGATATTAAAGAGTGCTTCCTTCAGGCTGAGCCGTCAAATGCGATACGCGATGCAGTAAGGAGGTATGCCCATAAAAAGGGACTGGCATTCTTTAACTTCCGTCAGCAGAGCGGATTCCTGCGTAACCTTATAATCCGTAACAACGGTAAGGGTGATGTAATGGTGATCGTTGTATTTTTCCTCGATGAAAAGGAAAGGATAGCAGGTCTTATGGATTTTCTTGCAACGGAATTTCCCGGCATCACTTCACTCTGGTATATTATCAATACAAAGAAGAACGACTCTCTGGCAGACCAGACCCCGGTGCTCTACAAAGGCGAGGATCATCTTTTAGAGGAGATGGAAGGACTTAAGTTCAGGATAGGACCTAAATCCTTTTATCAGACAAACAGGTTACAGGCAGCCAGGCTTTACAATACAGTGAGGGATTTTGCAGGACTGACCGGAAAAGAAACGGTTTATGATCTCTATACAGGTACCGGTACTATTGCAAATTATGTTGCAGCAATGTCGGGGAAGGTCATTGGTATAGAATATATTAAAGATGCGGTTGATGATGCAGTGATCAATTCCGGAATGAATAATATTAGGAATACCGGGTTTATTGCAGGTGATCTGAAGGACATTTTGTCGGAACAGTTTTACAGGGAACATGGGCATCCTGATGTTGTAATAACTGATCCGCCAAGGGCGGGAATGCATAATGATGTCGTTAGATCGGTCATAGGAGCGAATCCGCGTAAGATCGTGTATATCAGCTGTAATCCGGCAACCCAGGCACGCGATATTTCAGTGCTTTCTGAGAGGTATACAGTGGAGAAGATACAGCCTGTTGATATGTTTCCGCAGACCCATCATGTTGAAAATGTTGCGCTTCTGAATAGTAAGGATATATAGAAAGTTACAATAAAAGCAAAATTATTGTATATTTGTCAATTCTGATAGGTGAAAGTTAATGTCGTCTGAAACTCAGGTTACTAATGAGATTATATCTCTGATGTATAATCAGAGTATTGATGAACATCTGGCAAGTCTCAGATATGCCGGGATAATTCAGCATGCTCTGATGCCGGACCCGACAATTCTGGAAGGATTGTTCAGTGATCATTTCGTGCTTTTCCTCCCCCGCGATATTGTCAGCGGTGATTTCTATTATGCCCTGCGCATGAGGCAATATATATGTGTAGCTGCAGGTGACTGCACGGGACATGGTGTCCCCGGAGCGCTTCTGAGCATCATGGGAATTAGCTTCCTTAATGAGATATTACAGACAAGATGTGAGCCGAGAGCCAACAGGGTACTGAATACCATGAGGGAAAAGGTTATGAAGGCACTCCATCAGACAGGTGAGAAAGCGGAAGCTAAGGATAGCATAGATATAGGCCTGTGTATAATTGACGGAGAATCACAGAGGCTTCAGTTTTCAGGTGCAAACCGCCCCCTTATGAGGATCAGGAACGGAGAATCGGAAGAGTTTAAGCCCGATAAGATGACAATAGGGCTTGCTCCCGTTCATGAACGTCCTTTTACAAATGTTGTAATTGATACCCGGCCCGGTGATACATTCTATCTGTTCACCGACGGTTTTTCAGATCAGTTCAGTGAGCTGACAGATAAAAAATTCAAGCAGAAACAACTTAAGAAAGCAATAGAAAGTGTTGCCGGATTTCCTCTGAACAGACAGAAAGAGTACCTCGAGGATACTTTTTTTGAATGGAAAGGGAATGCCCAGCAGATAGATGATGTGCTTGTATTCGGATTTCGGATATAACTATTTCGGATTATGATGAAGCTCATAGCTTTCAGGATAAAAAATTTCCGGTCGATAACAGATACCGGCTGGCAATCACTGTCTCCTGATAATGTGACATGCCTTATCGGTCAGAACGAATCGGGAAAAACATCTATCCTCGAAGCTCTGAAAGTTTTTTACACGGGGATCATTTCAGAAGACGTTCTCCGCAGCGACCTGTCACTTCCCGAGGTAAGCTGCCGCTTCAGTATACCTGCCGGGTGGCTGTTGAGGATCACCGATAATCCCGGACCGGAACTCCGGGAATTGCTGTCAGGCCTCGACAGTATTGAGCTCACCAGGGCATGGATAGCCGACCTCTCATCGGTGATGCAGGTTTCAGGCGCCATAAGCCAGTACCTCGACTCCCTCGAAGATGCATGGAAAATTTATCTCGGCGATGTGACCCTGAAGCTGGAAGAGGAGATGGATAATATTGAAGTCCTCGAAGCAACACTTAAGAATATTATTAACGAAGAATCTGCATTAAGCTCAGGTCTCCCGTTAATAGAGGGCAAAAGGAAACCATTCAGGCTTTTCTTCAGGAAAAACGCTGCACCTGAAAGCCAGGAAACGAAAATAAGTTCAGAACAATGGACCCGTCTCGAAGAACTCCGTGAAAAGAAGGAAAAAATAACTGCCGAATTATCACGGAAGAAGTCTATGAAGAAAGCAGGGGAGAAGTGGAAAGAGATCCTTGACAGGTACACAGGACTTGAAAACCACATGCGTGAGCTTTCCCTGAAGCTTGAGGAGAGACATCAGAAGCTTACCCTTCTCATGAGACCCTTTGATGATGAGGATGTGGCCTGGAAGAGCGTGCTTCACGATTACAGGAAAACCCGTAATGACCGCGACCAGATAAAATCGGAACTCGACCGTCATATAGCTTTCTCAGGATACCTGCTTAACGGAAGTACAGAACAGGAAGCAGAATCGAAGGTCAGTGAAATAATCCAGTCATATAAATCGCAGTTCAACAGTGAAATTCTTGGCAAGAAATACTTTACATATTGTCCCGTTTTTGAATTCTTTGAAGATTTCAGCAGCCTTCTGCCTAACAGGATCGATCTGCAGGACATAATCTCGGGCGATGAACAGGTGGAAGGTTATAAAGCTGCAAGGAACTTTCTTGCAATAGCAAAGCTTGACTATAGTTTTTTCCAGCAGCCTTCGAGCCGTATCCTGAAACAGAAGATCGAGAATATAAACCGGACTCTGACGATGGATTTCCAGGATTTCTGGCAACAGTCCATCGGCAGGAATAACAAGATTCATATTCAGTTCGAGCTCGATCATTATGATGCTACTGCAGGAGCAAAAGCCGGCAAACCTTTCCTTGAGTTCTGGATAAAGGATGAGGGAGAGAGACTCTATCCCAAGCAGCGAAGCAGGGGTGTAAGATGGTTCCTTTCATTCTATATGGAATTAAAGGCATCTGCAAATATCAACAGGCAGATGGTTCTTCTTGTCGATGAGCCTGGCGTCAGCCTTCATGCAAGGGCTCAGGAAGATGTCCTGAAAGTATTTGAGGATATCAAGGACAAGATACAGGTTATCTATACCACCCATTCCCCGCATCTTGTTGAGATCAACAAGCTTCACAGGGTGCTTGCAATTCAGCGTGATGACCTGGACAGCATGAGAAGCGCCACCCGTATTCTTGATCCCCTTCAGCTTTCTTCTGCCAATCCCGATACACTCACACCACTTCAGTGCATCCTTGGAAGTCCTGTTGCTGCAGAAGGTATCACTCCGGATAAATTTAATATGATCGTTAATGATACAGGTACATTCTACCTGTTGAATGCAATACTTCAGCTAACCGGACTGAAAAACAAGATAAGTGTCATCCCGTCGACAGGAGTTTCATCAATACCTCTTCTCTGCAATATACTTATGGGATGGGGTCTCGAATTCGTTGTTCTTCTGTTCAGGAATGACAAAGAACAGGATATTGAGGAACTGCTGAAGGGGACGATCTATAAGAACGGCACCAACGGCAGGGATGTTCTGATCAGGATGCCTGAGAGCTTTCTGAATTCAGAAGATCTTTTATCGACACTTGATTTCAAGAATCATATTCTCAAGACGAGGGAAGGCATTACGATGGCCAATTCGGATTATGTAAAGGAAAAGGAAATACCCAGGAATTTCATGTTCTCAAGGTTCCTGGCCGAAGTTATGGATGGCGATATAAGGCTTTCCGATCTTGATGAAGAAACCAATGAGAATTTCAGGCTTCTGATCGATAAGCTTGATGGTTTCAAATAACCTTCCAAATATTTTGGATTTAGTACCGGTTTTTCTATTTTTGTCGCTCCCGCGTGACATCCAAAACTAAAGCTACGGAGGGCGAAGGGAATAAAGGTGTAACCCTCCTTCGCTGAAGCTACGGAGGGCGAAGGGAGAGATGGGTGA
>CAYPHL010000149.1:0-8331 GCA_964410385.1 uncultured Rikenellaceae bacterium
ATGGGTTTATGGCGTAGCGGGTTACTATTCAATGTTCAGCCTGAAACCCAGGGGATGGTATATCATAAGGGTCTGCAATTCACCAGTATGCAATATGATAGGATCGACAGGGATATTAGAAGAGCTTACCGCTGTTCTGGGTGTTGTAAAGGGTGAAACGACATCAGACGGGCTGTTCACGGTTGAAGAGGCCGAATGTCTAGGTATTTGTGATGTTGCACCGGCGATGATGATTAACCGTACAGTTTACGGAAACCTGACAAACAGATCACTAAGGGAAATTATTGATGGCCTCAGAATCCTGAAAAACGAACTGAAATGATCAGAGAAAAACGTATTATACTAAGGAACTCTGGTGTAATTGATCCTTTGAGCATAGAGGAGTACATTTCTGCAGGTGGCTATAAAGCACTGGCAAAGGCTCTTTCCGGAAATCCGGAAAAAGTTGTTGAGGAGGTTATTTCTTCAGGCCTGAGAGGCAGAGGCGGAGCGGGATTTCCCACCGGATTGAAAAAGCAGACAACTGCCGGGAAAAAAGCCGGAACAACAGGCTATGTTGTCTGTAATGCCGATGAAGGAGAACCCGGGACTTTCAAGGACAGGGTAATAATGGAGAGTAATCCTCATCTGATTGTTGAAGGGATGATAATTGCTGCATATGGTATTGGTGCTGAAAAGGGATTCATATACATCAGAGGAGAGTACTATGATTCAATCAGAAAACTTCAGAATGCAATAAGCCAGGCCCATGAATCAGGATACCTCGGCAATAACATACTTGGAAGCGGCTTTTCATTCGATCTTGAGATCAGACCAGGCGCCGGTTCATACCTTTGCGGAGAGGAACTTACCCTTCTCGAATCACTCGAAGGGAAAAGAGGTTATCCACGGATAAAGCCGCCTTTCCCGGCTGAAAAGGGGCTCTGGGGCAAACCAACACTTGTGAATAATGTAGAAACCCTGGCCAATCTTCCGGGTCTGATTGAAAATGGAAGTGAATGGTTCAGATCTTCCGGAACCGAAAGAACTCCGGGTACGAAATTATTTTCAATCAGTGGTGATATCAAAAAACCTGGCTGCTATGAAGTTGATGCAGGGTTTATTCTGCATGATCTTATAAATGATCTGGCAGGAGGAACAGTAAACGGTCAGCCATGGAAGGCAGCGCTGCTGGGTGGTGCAGCCGGGACCTTCGTTCCATTCGCTCTTTCAGATCTCTCACTGTGCTACGAGAGACTTAAGGAGCGTGGAGCAACTCTCGGCTCCGGAGCTGTAATCGTCGTTGGCAGCGACAGGAAACTTATTCCCGTAATGCAAAGTATCCTGAGATTTTTCAGGCACGAAAGCTGTGGAAAATGCGTGCCATGCCGCCTCGGGACAACATATATACACGACAGATCATTACAAATTCCGGGTGCTAATCATGACAAGAGAATTACTCTCCTTGAAGAAATTGTTTCTCATGCCCGGGAAATGGCAAAAAGTTCGCTTTGTCCCCTCGGACAATCACCAATACTCCCACTCGGAACACTTCAGAAACATTTCACTGAATTGATCGCTAAAGAGTAATTATTTACCTTAACCTAAAGAAATGGTTTCCTTTACAATTGATAATAAAACGATACAGGTACCTGAAGGGTCAAATCTTCTTTCTGTTGCCCGCCATAACGGAATAGATATCCCCGGATTATGTTATCATCGTAAACTCAGTCCTACCGGTGCCTGCAGGCTGTGCCTTGTAAAAATAGAGGGTTTAAGAGGCCTCGTAACTTCCTGTACCGTGACTGTGACCGAAGGAATGAAGGTCACAGCTTTTGATCAGGAGCTCGAAGATACAAGACGATTCCTGCTGAACTACCTGTTGTATGAGCATAATGATTCTTATGACGGGACATATCCTGATGAGCTGAGAGAACTGGTTTTCAGGTACGGGTTGGATAAACCCGGAAACAGATCTCTCAGATCAATCTGGAAAGAAATTGATTTTAAAGAGGATGATACATCACCTGTACTGACTTATGATCCCTCAAAGTGTATAAAGTGCTTCAGATGTATAAAGTCATGTGATGAGGTTCAGGGGAAAAATGTTCTATCCTTCACTGAAAGAGGAATAAACTCTTTCATCATTGCCGGTACAGGTGTCTGGGGGGAAAGCGAATGCGACGGCTGCGGTGAATGTATACAGCTCTGCCCGACCGGTGCAATCGTTGAAAAACCCAACCGCGATATAATCAACCTTGAAAAAATAAATAAAAAAGTAATCACAACCTGTCCTTATTGCGGAGTAGGATGCCAGATAGAACTTTTTGTGCAGAATGGCCAGATAGTAAGAAGCAACGGTGTAGAGGGGGTTTCTCCAAACGACGGCCGTTTATGCGTCAAGGGACGGTTCGGATATGAATTCGTTCATAGTCCCGACAGGCTTACCTCACCTCTGATAAAGCGTAACGGGAACTTTGTGGAAGCCACATGGGATGAAGCTCTTGACCTCATCGCGTCAAAATTCTTAGCGATCAAAAATAAATATGGTCCGGATTCTCTTGCCGGATATGCCTCGGCTAAATGTACAAATGAAGATAATTACCTTTTCCAGAAATTTGTAAGGACAGCATTCGGAACAAATAATATCGATTACTGCACCAGGCTTTGCCATGCATCTACAGTAACTGCAATGCTGAAAGCTATCGGTGACGGTGCAGGCAGTAATCCCATTGAGGATTTTGAAAATGCCGATTGTCTGTTTGTTACAGGTAACAACATTATTGACACTCATCCGATAACCGCAACATACGTAAAGAGAGGCGCCGCAAGAGGAATGAAAATCATTGTCGTCGATCCGAAATGGACTCCCCTGGTCCGCTACGCCACTGTATGGCTCAGGCTTAAACTCGGTACCGACGTAGCTCTCCTGAACGGGCTTATTCACATAATCATAAAGAATGCCTGGATAAACAGCAAATTCATTGAAGAAAGGGTTGAGGGCGGTATGGAAGCTTTCAGCCTGCTTGAAGAGCTTACAGACAAATATACCCCTGATTATGTTTCTGAGATAACCGGAGTACCTGCTGAAAGCCTGATTCTGGCTGCCAGGCTCTATTCAACATCCCCCACTTCGATGATTGCCACCGGAATGGGTATGAGCCAGCAGGTAACCGGAACACATAATGTTTTCTGCCTTATCAATATGATGCTTATTACCGGACAGGTAGGCCGTGAAAGATGCGGCATCAATCCTCCGAGAGGCCAGAATAATGTCCAGGGAGCAACTGATGTAGGCTGTTCTCCTTCAAATTTTCCTGGTTATATCCCGATAATAAATGATGACAACAGGCGGAAAGTTGCTGAAGTGTGGGGTACTCCCTATGAATCACTTTCGCCAAAGCCGGGATTGACAACTGTTGAAATTATTCAGGCTGCATATGACGGCAGGATAAAGGGAATGTTCATTATGGGAGAAAATGCCATGATAAGCGATCCCAATCTGAACCATACAGAAGAGGCTCTGAAAAAACTTGAATTCCTGGTCGTCCAGGATATCTTCCATACCGAAACAACAAGGCTGGCCGATGTCGTGCTTCCTGCATCATCGTGGGCAGAAAAGGAGGGTACTTTCGTCAACAGTGACAGGAGAGTACTGCGGGTGCGAAAAGCTGTTGATTGTCCGGGTCAGGCAAGGGTTGACTGGAAAATAATACATGATCTGGCCGGAAGGATGGGGAAACCCATGCCGGAATACCGGAATGAAGGTGAAATTTTCGACGAGATTGCACGAGTTACACCCATTATGGCAGGAATTTCTCATTCAAGGCTTGAGCAGGGAAGTATACAATGGCCCTGCCCTGATAAAAATCATCCCGGTACTGCCACCCTGTATCTCGACAGGTTCAATACACCCACAGGCCATGGTAAACTGTTTCCAGTTGAATATGTACCCCAGTCGGAAAAGGTCGATGGAGAATATCCCCTGATGCTTAACAGCGGCAGACTTCTTTATCACTATCATACCGCGACAATGTCGCGTCGTACGAAAGCTCTAAGGGACTTCGTTGATGAGGCTTATATACAGCTTAATCCCTGTGATGCCAGAAAATACGGTCTCACTGACGGCAATATTGTAAAAATAGAATCCCGCCGGGGTGAACTTGAAACCAGGGTCAGGATATCTGACGAAGTGCTTGAGGGAGAAGTATTCATGCCCTGGCATTTCACCGAATCCCAGGTAAACAGACTTACAAGAGATGAACTGGATCCTTACAGCCGGATTGCTCCATTCAAACTATCAGCTGTAAGGATAAAAAAGATAATTAAAACTTAAATTATGAATGAACCAATAAAACTAAAACAGGAAGAAAACCGTATTCTTTCCATTGACTTTTTCAGGGGTTTTACAATGTTTATGCTGGTCACGGGAATTGCCACAATTTTTAACGGAATGGTGGATGAAGGAAAAGGTGGCGCTGTAATCGCATTTTTAGATAAGCAACTGGAGCATGCGGAATGGCATGGACTATACGCATGGGACCTCATCCAGCCTTTCTTCATGTTCATCGTTGGCGTAGCAATGCCGTTCTCCCTTGCGAAAAGGCTTGCAAGGGGTGACAGCTGGAAAAAAGCCTTTTACCACGCCCTGACCCGTTCTTTCTGGCTGCTTGTCCTTGGCTTTATGCTGGGAGCAGGAAGGGATTCCTTTGATCTTACAAATGTGCTTGCTCAATTGTCATTTACATATTTAGTGGCATTTCTGTTATTACAAAAGAATGTAAAGTGGCAGTTACTTGTTTCGTTTGCAATGATCCTGATATCCGATCTGCTTTATCGCTTCTGGCCTGTGGAAGGATTTAATCAGCCATTTACCCCGGATCATAATTTTGGTTCCTGGGTGGATCTGGCTATCACAGGAGGTTTAAATTCGGGTCACTGGGTTGCATTTAATGCTGTCCCGACTGCTGCTCATACAATATGGGGTACAATTATAGGGAAGTTACTTATGACCGAATGGCCTCACAGGAAAAAGTTACTGATCATGATTTCAGCAGGGCTTGCCGGGATCATAATCGGATATTCACTGGATCATTTCATACCCATCATTAAACGTATATGCACCAGTTCTTTCATTATTGCAAGCGGAGGATGGTGTCTGATCGCAATGGCATTTTCATACTGGCTTATTGATGTGATGAATTTCAGGAAGCTCGCTCTGTTCTTTGCAATTGTCGGGATGAATCCTATATTCATTTACCTTTTTTCAAACCTGGGCGGGAAGCGGCTGCTTACCCGCATGGCAGAACCCTTTACATACAGGCTTTTCTCCTGGACCAGCGATATCGCAATTAATATGATAACAATAATTGTTGTTACAGCTATGGTCTGGTATATCTGCTATTTTCTCTATAAACGAAAGGTATTTATCAAAATTTAAACCCCGTCATTAATGTGTTGATAAACTGCCCCTTTATGTTCAAAAGCAATTTTAGGGCAATATATGAATTTAGTAAATTTGTATGCTTGACTTCATTTCGATGAAGATACCAATAGTATGAATTCTAAATGATTTTTAAAATGAAAAATCTTACTAAACTAATTTTTGCCGGCATTGCTATATTTATGATTTTATCGTGCGATCGTGAAAAGGATCGTCCGGAGAAATTCAGTACTATGACCGTTGAAGAAAATAAAGCCGCGGTTGAGAATACGGGGATAGATCTTCTGGGGGTTCTCGAACGTTTCAGAGCTACCAAAACTTTTGAAGCAGCTGGCAACGTGATCGAGATCACTGAATCAGGCAAATCAAAAGGAATTAAGGAATTCACCGGTACTGGTCTGTATTCAGTTATCAAGGCTGTTCAGGGAGCTGCCGGACGGACCGGACAGATGAACGATGTATTTGCAGCAGTCAAAGGCTGTGCCGAAGAGGATCCCGAAAGCATAAGAGAATTCTGGGATGAGAATGCAGGAACTTATACCTGGAATCCATCAATAGAGGATTTCGATACCGATCTGGGAGGTGATAAATTCATTATTAAGTTCCCCTCGTCAGATGTATCCACTACAAATGATGCGACTTTCACTGTCTATAATTATGAAGGAGTCACAATAAGTAATCCCCTGGACGAAGAATATACAGGAGACCTGCCTGTCGGATTAAAAGCTGACCTGAAACTGGGTACTCAGACTCTGGTAACTTTTATTTTCGCCGCAAGCTATAATGAAGACGGAGTCCCTAATGCAATAGCTGCAGACCTGGATATAGAAGGGTTTAAATTTGAGGTTGACGTAAGCAACAATACTGAAATAGTGTCAGCAAGCTACAAATTCCTTGAAAAAGATGAGGTTATAATGAATATGTCTGCTAAGGTGAATGGATTGTTTACCGGTGATAATATCGACGATAATTCAGTCCAGCACACTGACAGATGGGTATGTGACTGGGTCTGGAATCCCAATACACAGGAATATGAAGATGTATATTGTGAAGATACCTGGGAAGAAGTTGAGTTTGAAGAAGTCGCACATACCGCAAATGCTGAATTTCAGATTATGAATCTTGCTGTCAGGGGAGACATGGATATAAAGAACCTGGTCGATAAGATCAGGATCATTGAAGATGACTACTATGAAGATGAAGAGATTGATGAGGAAACTTATTGTGACCGCATGGCCGAGGAGTTAAATTCATACGTCAATCTGAGGCTTGTTAAAATTGATAATAATGAGATTATCGCCAAAGTTGAGGCATATGTTATTCATGATACCGACTGGGAGTATGAGGATTATGACTTAGGCTTCCGGCTTACATTCGGTGAAGAATCACCAATAGATATGGAAACTTATTTTGAAGAAGGATTTGATGACTTCATTGACAGCCTGAATGACCTTCTCGAAGACATCTGCAATGACTATGACATTGATTATGACCCGATAGAATACTAATAGAATTAATTGACAAAAAATTGGAAAGCTCCTTTTAAGGGGCTTTCTTAATTATGATAGTATAATATTTTACACCATAACCTCCCCAGACACCAAGCCCGTCACCACGGATATTGGATTTTATAACAGAAAGCGATGAGGCAAATGGATTACCTGTATTAAGTATCTCATCCTGGAAAGAATTCCAGAATTCATAGTGAGCCTGATCAATGGAGCAGAATTTTATGTTTACTGTATCTCCCAGGCTGAAATACTCATTCTTCATGGCTGAAAGATAAGTATCCCTTCCTCTGAAAAGACTGAACCCGAATTTCTGACCCCCGAACATTTCATCACTAAGTCCCATTACCATTGATGAGTAGAACCGCCGGTCTTCCCCTTTAATCTGCGACAGTATCCGGTAATAATTCCTTGTCCCCGGAGGATCGGTAAATTCAATGTAAATCGTTCCGAGGGAATCTGAATCTTCGTTTAACTCAAAAAAGAGTGTGTCCAGACTAACCCCGGTTGGAATTGTTGTCTCCCCGGAAGCAGATCTTCCTCCGTAGGTGGCTGTAATGGAATAAGTTTTACCGGTTTCACCTTTTATTTCATTTCCTTCATAAATAAATGGCGGAAAATAATCATCATTCCTCCTGAGGGTCAGGTATTCACTTCTCCCGCCCTCAGTAAGTACCACTGATGCCCGCGTAAGAACAAGCTCTCTGAGAGATGCGGAATCAAGTGAAGAAAAGTATGGCGCATTACTTGTAAGGAGCACTTTTGCATATTGTCCGTTCTCAATCCAACCGTCAATGACTATCATATCATCCGGATCCATCAGATCATACTCGGGCAGTTTATTACAGAATGTAAAAAGCTTAATAATAATCAAAATTGAAATTATTCTTACTGCTCCCTTCATATTTGTTAAAACATAAAATTCCAGCTTACCGATGGTATCACCGGGAAGAAACTTACCTGTAATGCCTTAATCTTCAGCGAATAGTCTTCCAGATCTCCTGTAGCCTGAAAATACAGGAAATATGGATTTGCCCTGTTGTAAACATTATACACAGAAAAGATCAGTTCCGACGGCCATTTTTTATTTATAATGATCTTCCTGGTTGCAGACAGATCCAGCCTGTGATACGGAGGCATCCTGAACTGATTGATATCTCCGTACTGATTCACAATATTGCCCTGAATGATATACCTTCCTACCGGAATAGTAAAAGCATTCCCTGACGTATAAATGAAAATGCCCGAACAATTCCATTTATGATTTATCTCCCAGTTAAGCGTAATGGCCAGGTCATGACGTCTGTCATATTTGGCTGGATAAAAACAGCCGCTGTTAATTTCATCGAATTTCTGTTCTGTACGGGACAATGTATAGCTTATCCAGCCATTAAGCTCTCC
>CAYPHL010000150.1:0-8328 GCA_964410385.1 uncultured Rikenellaceae bacterium
GTGGACAAAAGGTACATCGACACTCATCAGATCATATAAGAACTCAGGCAGATCTCTGACAGAACAGATGATCATTTTACTGAGTCTGAAAGGCAAAGTTTTTTCCTTTATCTGTTCACATGTCAGATCTCTGGTCCGGATGGAAAAGATCTTCTTCCCCCTATCATATAGTGCAAGCTTGTTTACTGTATTACCAATGTCATAGATTATATTCATGACGGTAGATATTATAAGGCAAAGTTAGGAAATTGGGAAGAAAAGGCCTAAAGTATTTAGAGTACTTAAAGTACTTAGAGTATTTAGAGTTGGGGTTTTAGACAGAATTATTTATAGTATCTAAGATCCGGATTGCTGAATGAACGGATTTGATATCACGTATAGTGAGGCTGAGTTTCGACTCCTTCTGTCTGACCGACATCTGGTTCGGGAAGCGGTTCACATAATTCATTATCGACACAAAAAGCTGGCTTCTGTAGAATAATGAATCGGGATCAGAAATGAAATTGGCTATCAGGAGATCATTTTTGAGGAGGATTTTTTCAATACCGAGCTGAACGGCCTTCCATTTTATCCTGACAATATCGAGGAGGGCTGAAGCAGGTGAGGGAAGCGGACCGAAGCGGTCGCTGAGATTCTTCCCGAATAATTCGAGAGCTTCCTCATTTTCAATCTCATTAAGTTCCTTATAAAGCCTGATCCTTTCAGATATATTTGAGATATATTCATCGGGGAACATGATCTCCAGGTCAGTATCAATCTGAAAATCTGAAACCCAGGATTCTGGTTTGACCTTTGCCGGTGGAATACTCTCCCTGATTTTTTCTTCACTCTGCACTGTCCGCTCACTTTCCCGTAATTCCTGCAATGCTTCATTGAGTATCCGCTGATAAGTTTCGAAACCCACATCGGCAATAAATCCGCTTTGTTCTCCGCCAAGCAGATTTCCGGAACCTCTAATATCGAGATCCTGCATAGCTATGTTAAATCCGCTGCCCAGTTCAGAATACTCTTCAATTGCTCTGAGCCGCCGGCGTGCATCATGTGTCAGACCGGAAAGGGGAGGCGCAAGGAGGTAACAGAATGCTTTCTTATTTGATCGGCCTACCCTTCCTCTTAGCTGATGAAGCTCTGACAGCCCGAAATGCTGTGCATCGTTTATGAAAATAGTATTTGCATTCGGTATATCCAGTCCCGATTCGATAATCGTAGTAGCGACAAGGACATCATAATCGCCCTGGATGAAATCGAACATTACATTTTCTATGATCTGGCCGTCCATTTTACCGTGTACAACTGCTGTTTTAACATTTGGACAGATCCGGTGAATTTTGTTCTGTATCTCGGTAATATTCTCAACCCTGTTATGTATAACAAATACCTGGCCTCCCCGGGATACCTCATATTCAATACCCTCTTTGATGATCTCCTCATTGAAACCATGAAGTTCGGTGACAATCGGCATTCTGTTAGGGGGAGGTGTATTGATTATTGAAAGATCGCGGGCTCCCATCAGTGAAAATTGAAGCGTCCGGGGAATTGGTGTAGCTGTAAGTGTGAGTGTATCGACATTCGCCTTAAGGGTCTTCAGCTTTTCCTTTACCGATACGCCGAAACGTTGTTCCTCATCAATTATAAGAAGTCCCAGGTCTTTGAATTTAATTTCCTTCGCGACAAGCTTGTGTGTGCCTATAATTATATCGATCTTTCCTCCGGCAAGGTCTGCAATGATTCTTTTTTGTTCAGCAGGTTTTTTGTGCCGGCTCAGGTATTCTATGTTGCACGGAAATCCTTTTAATCTTGAAGTAAAGGTTTTATAATGCTGTAATGCGAGGATTGTCGTCGGGACCAGCACCGCAGTCTGTTTGCTGTCGGCGGCTGCTTTAAAAGCAGCCCTGATAGCGACCTCGGTCTTCCCGAATCCGACATCACCGCAAACCAGACGGTCCATAGGATTTGGCCTCTCCATATCTTCTTTTATTGCCAGTGTTGCTGTTAGCTGGTCAGGTGTATCTTCATAGATGAATGATGCTTCGAGCTCGCGCTGAAGATATGAATCGGGTGAAAATGTGTAACCATCGGAAGCCATCCTTTTTGCATATAGTTTTATGAGATCCCTGGCAATATCCTTTACTTTGCTTTTTGTAGCCTGCTTCAGTTTCTGCCAGGCACCTGAGCCAAGCTTATAGATCTTCGGCTCGGCACCGTCTTTCCCCTTGTACTTCGATATCCTGTGAAGGGAATGGATACCAACGTAAAGGATGTCATTATCACGATAAACAAGCTTTATGGCTTCCTGGATCTTTCCGTTCACCTCTATCTTTTCCAGCCCGCCGAACTTACCTATCCCATGATCGATGTGAACCACATAATCGCCGGGATTGAGGCCGGTAAGCTCCTTGACCGAAATACTCTCTTTCCGTGTGAAATAACCTCTGATCCTGAATTTGTGGTATCGGTCGAAGATCTGATGGTCGGTATATACCGATATTTTTATATCATGATCGGTGAAACCTCCGTGGAGATTGAAAAGCAGAGGTTTAAATCTGACATCAGGATTTATCTCTGCAAAGATATCCCGGAGTCTGTCAATCTGGGACTGGCTCTCCGAAATTATGAATGTGTTGTACCCATCAAGATTGTTAGTAACAAGCCGGCCGGTCAGTAATTCAAAGTTCTTGTTGAAGACCGGTTGCGGTTCGGTCCGAAAATCGAATCTCACCTTGTCTGCCGTCCCGCCGGTCCTGGCAAATTCAACTGTCCTGAATTTCTCAGTTTCTTCAATAAACCGGCTTCCGGTCATTATCAGTTCTTTTCTTCCGGATAGTTGTCCCTCTTCCTCCCTCCTTACCACCTGTGTGAAAATATCATTAATCTTTTCTTTTATAAAGGATGGATCTTCTATCCAGATTACTGCTGACGGAGGAAGAAACCCGGTAAAAGAATCGTTGACTTCTTCTATGGAGATATCCTGGATATTTGGAATTACGGATATCTGATCACATATCGATACCGAAAGCTGGTCATCAGTATTGAATGTCCTGAGTGAATCAACTTCATCTCCGAAGAAGTCTACCCTGTAAGGCAGATCGGCGGAATAGGAGAATACATCCGCAATGCTTCCGCGTATTGCATACTGTCCGGGTTCGTTTACAAAATCAACTCTTTCAAAATTATATTCATGAAGAACTTCCTCCAGGAACTCAAGAGATAACCTGTCTCCTTTACTTATTGTGAAAGTATTCTTTTTAAGGTTCCTTTTGCTTATCACTTTTTCCATCACCGATTCGGGATAGGTGACGATTATTCCCTTTCGTTTTCCTGATGAAAGGAAATTAAGCACTTCCGTTCTGAGGACAATATTTGCAGGTTCGGTCTGCTCATACTGAACCGAGCGCTTATATGTTGACGGGAAGAAGAAGACAACATCGTTACCCGCGAGCGAGGAAAGATCATTATACAGGTATGCCGCATCTTCCTTTTCAGGCACTATGGCGACATGGATCATAGGAGTCTGCAGAAAAACCTTAGCGATGGCGATTGCCTTTGATGATCCGGACAAACCTGTTACGGCTATTCTGCCGGTTAAATTATTACGGACCGCTTCTGTTAATCCCGAAAGTACCGGATGATCATTAAAAAGACCTGTGAGTTCGTTATCTTTCATTTGCAGAAATGTGGCTGCAAATTTAATATCTATTTACCGGAAAATTATTCAATCCTGGAAACTCATACAGAATATAGTCTCCTTTCCGGGGCTGGAAACAACCTTAAGACTTCCGCCGTGAGCGCCCATAATCTGTTTTGAGATGCTCAGACCGATGCCGGATCCTTTTTCTCTTGTGGTGAAAAACGGGATGAATATTTCCTCAAGGTAAGCTTCACTTATCCCCGGTCCGTTATCACAGACACAGACTTCTGGATTCATGTTATATCCACGGCGGGATATGACTCTGATCCTGCCCTGAGGATTATTTTCATTAGCTTCAATCGCATTTTTAATAAGATTTATAAGAGCCAGTGAAATAAGATTTTCATCAGCGTATATTTCAAGATCAGGATCAAAATTTTCAAAAGAAATTACCGTACCCGGCCCCTTATCGAGGGACTCGCTCAGTATTTTCACCCGTGCAAGAAGATCGGATATTCTGAACAGTTTCAGGTCCGGCCTGGGTATCCTGGTCAGCTTTCTGTATGATTCAACAAATGCCGAAAGGCTTTTTCCCTGTTCCACAATGACATTAAGTCCCTGAAGGACAGTCGAAACAGTCTTGTCGGTGACTTCTTCCGCATGAAGAGGCTTATCACCTTTCATAAAGATCCGTGTAAGCGATTCGGAAAGTGATGTTATAGGAGTTATAGAATTCATTATTTCATGCATCAGCACCCTGATAAGTCTCATCCAGCTGTCAACTTCTTTTTCATCCAGTTCATGCTTAATGTCCTGTATTGACAGAATTGTCAGTTCATCTTCTTTAATACCTGATGACGTTGATTTCAGGAGCAGCTGTACTTCTCCCTGGCTGGTATTTATCGGGACCAGCTTTCTCTCCTGGGGCTTGAGGTTCATTATTGTACTGTATAGCTTCCTGTCGACCCTCTCAATCTGCCTCAGATGTGTAAGAACTTCTGTTGACAGGAGCCTTTTTGCCGCTGAATTGGCATGATGAATGAAGCCTTTGTCATTATATGTTATGATACCTGTGGCAAGATGTTCAAGGATCCTGCTGAAATAGTGTTCCTGTTTTCTGATACTGAATTTAAGGTTTTGCAGCTGCCTGTTGAAATTGTTCATGCTCTGATGCAGTTCCCTGACTATTCCGCTCTTGTTGTCAACCGGGAAGAAAAGGTTTGTATCGTCATCAACAACTGAATCGAAGAAGAACCTGATATTCCTGTTTGTGCTGTTCAGGTATGAAATAAGGCCGGCAGTGGCCATGATTATTACAAGTATACAGATGATCGACAGGCGGACGGAACGGACGGAAAAAAGAAAATATCCGAGCATTAACGAGAAGAAAGCGATCACCATTACCCTGATTATTATGTTTATATTTAAGTTCCTGCTTATCATCTGTTATCTTTCTTTAGTCTGTTGTATAAAGTCTGTCTTGTTATCCCGAGCTGTTCTGCTGCGGCTGTAAGGTTCCCGTTATTTTTTTCAATGGCCAGGGTTATCATTTTTTGCTCCATTTCCCCGAGTGTTGAAATTGATTCGAATCCGATGCTTTTTGATGCGGGTTTGAGGTACAGATCCTCTGGTTTAATTACCGCAGTGTCGCTGAGGATAACAGCTTTCTCTATTGTATTCTGCAGTTCCCGGATGTTACCGGGCCAGGAATAATCCATCATTTTATCGAGACCCTGCTGATTGATCCTCAGTTCTCCCTTGTTATACTTATGGGAATATTTCCTCAGAAAAAATTCCGACAGGATAATAATATCCCTGCCCCTTTCCCTTAGCGGGGGCAATTCTATCTGGATTGTGTTTATCCGGTATAAAAGATCTTCCCTGAAAAGGCCGTCCCTGACCATTGATTCGATATTCCTGTTTGTCGCGCAGATAAGTCTGATATCTACCGGAATCGGTTCATTTGATCCGATCCTGGTTATCTGCCTGTTTTCAAGAGCGGCCAGAAGCTTGGCCTGGAGGTGAAAGGAAAGATTTCCGATTTCATCAAGGAAGAGGGTACCTTTCTGTGCTATCTCAAATTTACCCTGCCGGTTTTCCCTGGCATCTGTGAAAGCACCTTTTACATGACCGAATAACTCACTTTCAAAGAGGGTTTCAGAAATTGCACCCATATCCACACTGACCATCAGTTCCTTAGACCGGTTTGAAAGACGGTGAATCTCCTGTGCTATAAGCTCTTTGCCTGTGCCATTCTCTCCGGTTATGAGGATATTTGCATCTGTCTTAGCTACTTTTCTTACAAGATTCATCACATGCATTATCTGTTGTGAAGAACCCATAATATGTCTTCCCTCCGGGATCATAGCTCTTTTCAGCTCAGATTCCCTTTTCCTGAGAGTATTCACCTCCCTTTTTGAGAAATTAAGCTGTAAGGCCAGCCTTGATGTTGCAAGAAGTTTTTCATTGTCCCACGGTTTGACAACAAAATCCGAAGCCCCCGCTTTAAGGGCTTTTACAGCAATGTCTATATCCCCGTATGCCGTGATCATTACTACCGATATATCAGGATTTGCCTCTTTGATCTTTCCCAGCCAGTAGATACCCTCATTTCCTGATTTGATACCGGCAGTAAAATTCATATCAAGGATCACAAGGTTGTACTCCTTCTTCCTGAGTTCCTGCAGAATCTGATTCGGGTTCGAGATCAGTATAACATCGCCGAACTCGGGGACCAGAAGTATCTCAAGAGCGCTAAGGATGCTCCTGTTATCGTCGACAACCAAAATTGAAGTTTTCTGAATGGACATTTATTATGACATGTTAATTTACTAAAGAACAATAGTATATGATACGGGAACTTACTTGTTTAGCCACAAAGAGCACGAAGGACACACGAAGGACACAAAGGTTTTTCAAGTACTTTCCGGGAGATTAAGTTAAACGAATTAATCATCAATGCCAAAGGATTGTAAAAATATTTTACGAAAAAATGTAAAAAATATTTACTCACCGAATATCGGTCTGAATTAAACTAATTGTATATCAATAAAATATAATTATGGCATCATTTTAGTTCCCCGAAACTAAACAAAGGTTACTATGATAAAGCACAACCTGATCTCAGCAATAAGAAGCATTCTCAGGAACAAAGTTGTTTCAGTAATCAGCATTCTCGGACTTGGGATAGGACTAGGGTGTATAATTATTCTGTTAGCTCTGGTAATCCATGAAAAGTCCTTCGATACTTTTATTCCCGATCACGGGAATGTATTTCGTATAATCTCGGGTTCAAATTCTCAGGTTAACTATCCCCTTGCAGAGTCAATGAAAAATGATTTTCCTGAGGTAAGGGATTATTTCAGGTATTACCAGGCAGGTTCGATCCAGCTCAGGACTCCCGGAGACGAGATAGTTCGTGAAGGGAATTTTGGTTTTGCCGATTCCTCGGTTTTCAGGATAATGGGGATTGATTTTATATCAGGATCACCAGCAGTTTCAATGAGTGAAGTAGCCATTTCAGATGAATCGGCCCTGAAATATTTTGGGGATCTTTCTCCTCTCGGTTCAGTACTTGAAGTCCGTTTTCCGGAAGGCTTTATAAAGCTTACCGTTTCAGGAGTATATAAATCCTTTCCCCCTAATTCAACACTCGATCCGGCACTGATAACTGATTTAAGATTGTCCCAAAAAATGTCCCGGCAGTTTCAGAGAGCCCTGGGTGATTACGGGACTTCAGAAACTCAGCCTCTGGGATGGAGAAATTCTGAATACCTTTCATTCCTGGTCCTCGATAAAAATGCAGATCCATCTGTCCTGCCGGCAAAAATGGAAAAGTACAAGGAATTGATTGCCGATCCGGGGCAGGATACACTGAAATTCAGTTTACAACCTGTTGCTGATATCTACCTTGGATCCGACGGAATAAGCGGAAGCTTTTTTCTCCGCCGGGGAAATCCTGATGAGTTAAAGTACTATGAAATTATATCGCTGCTGATCCTTGTGATCTCGCTGGCAAATTTTATTCTTCTTGCACGGGCGGGGGTATCAGGAAGAACCAGGGAACTGGGGACAAGAAAAGTTTATGGTGCATCGCCGGGAATAATAAGGAGGATGGTCATTGCGGAATCGTTTGTTATAGTGTTACTAAGCCTCATCCCGGCAATATTTATTATTGAGTCCGGTATCCCCTTTGTCAATGATACTCTTGGCAAAACACTTACGGGTCAGGTTTTCCTGACACCAAAGCTATGGTTATTGCTTGTAATACTTATTCTCCTGACAGGCTTGCTGTCGGGCTGGATGATAGGACTGAATTATTCAAGGATTACTGTCTTAAAAATGATCTCTGGAAAGTTACCCGGAATGAACGGATCAAAAAGATGGAATTATTCATTTCTGTTGCTCCACTTCACAATCTATACGATTCTTGTATCAGGTCTGATAGCCATCTCAAAGCAGCTTAAATATTCAAGGAGTGGTTATGCCGGTATAAATCCGGAAAACGTCCTGGTAGCTGATCTGAATTCTGATGAGCTGAAGAACAGTTTCCTTACTTTGTGTGATGAAATGAAAAAGATACCCGGGGTGGTTAATGTTGCCGGAGGTTCATTCATTCCACCATTTGGACAATTTTTGCCGATCAATCTTGCAGATGTATCGGGAGCCCGGATCCGGTTTGATGGTCTGATAATGGGTGA
>CAYPHL010000151.1:0-8309 GCA_964410385.1 uncultured Rikenellaceae bacterium
AGGCTGTTCAAAGGCCATCATCAGCCAGGTAAGCGCCAGCGGCCCCCAGAAAAGAAAGATATTCCGGTATGTCAGCCTTTCAGTTGTATCCACCTTAATTAAAAGTCCCAAATATATCTATTTATTTATGAGATCAGCTGGCAGAAATAGAGACAGGATAACTAACCTGCTATTTAAGTAGACTACAACATCAGAGGACTACAAAGAGAATAACTTTTTTTTAAACTGATAACCGAAATATATTAAAATAATAACCGGATACTGGAAATTTTTCACCGATAAATCCACTTCCGGCTGAGCCTTGTTATCTGAGTGACAGCCAGACCGGTTCCTGATGGACGGTTTCCTGCACAATGCCCTAGAAGTACATTCTTCCCCGCGAAATGGATTGCAGTATAGCAATACCATCCGTCAGGGTCGTCTTCAATGTTTTTAACTTTTACCCAGGTTTTTCCTTCATCTTTCGAAACAGCAATTGTAAGTGGCGTTCTTTTGCCTTTCATTGCCGGATCTTCTCCTCCGTTATTATTCCAGACCATGAGCAGATCACCGGTGGAAGGGATCCTTTCTATCGAAGCCGGAGATAATGGTGATTTTATATCGCTTCTTTCCGCCGGGCTCCAGGTCTCTCCTTTATCACTTGAAAATGAAAGGTACTGGACTCCGGCATCTGTACGGATAAACATCATTATATTCCCGTTTTTAAGCTCAATCAGTCCCGGTTCCTGGGTAATAACATTATCGGGATTCGCCACTTCCTGCCCTGCTTTCCAGGTACGGCCATTATCATCCGAATAATAGCTGAACAAGCGACCGATATTATTCATTCTCGGTACCCCGGGCTCCTGATGAAGGGCAACCGCAAATAAAAGTCTGCCATTCCTCAGCTGAATGACCCTGTCATTGTTCAGTACGAAATATCCTTTCCTGTCTGTGATACATGGACGAGGATCACTCCATCTCAATGCTTCATCATCCGAGAATCTGACCATCGGGATACAGTCTTCAGAGGAATTTTTCCTGAGGTAGAATAGTGCTATCTCACCATTCTGAAGCCTGAGTAATGATACGGACATAACATTCATTTTACCTTCCTGTTCAATTATCAGGTGACTTTCTTTATCCCATGTCTTTCCCTTGTTGGTTGAATATCTGCCGGCCAGGTATGCATTGTCGTGATCGCCCCCGGAACCACCTGTATAATGTGTGTAAATGAACAATATCTTTCCATTCTTAAGAGTAATAAAATCTCCCTCGCTGTTTCTTGGATTTCCCGGACAGGGCTCAAGTCTCAGGACTCTCTTTTTGCCGGGTGACTTATCGATAACCTTTTCAGGAATGCTATTTCCTGGTGAAATGACGGATAAAAAGAAACATAGAATAAGTGTTGGCATAATAAATCAGAATTTAGGTAATTCAAAGCTTTTAATTTAACTGCAAAATGAATTGAAATGTAACAAAAGTTTATCAGAAATAACATGCTCAATGCTTATCTTTCAGATGACAGATTCTCAGGCTTAAAAGATACTTTAGCTATATCATATACCCGATCGGGTATATTTGTCCAATATAATTGCATTTTTATACCCGAAAAGGTATAAATCAATAAAATAGTACTATCTTTATACCCGAAAAGGTATAATATAATGGAACAGACCTCAACGACATTGTCTGATTTTCTGAAATATAGAAGAAAACAATTAAAACTGACTCAACAGCAACTGGCATTGAAAGCTGGTGTCGGATTACGGTTTATCCGTGATCTTGAGCAGGGCAAAACAACATTAAGAATGGATAAAGTAAATCAGGTTCTAAAATTATTTGGTCAGGAACTTGGTCCACGACCGATTTCAAAGAATAAACTTATCAGAGAATGAGAAAAGCTAAAGTATATATGAATAATGAACTTGCCGGAATAATTACAGAAAATGAGGATGGTTATTTATTTCAGTACGAAAAGAAATATCTGGAAAACCCGAACTCAAAACCGGTCAGCTTAACACTTCCTGTCAGAGAGGAACCATTTTTTAGCAGGAACATGTTTCCTTTCTTTGATGGACTTATTCCGGAAGGCTGGTTACTTGAAATTGCCGAAAAGAACTGGAAACTGGATGCCCGTGACCGTATGGGTTTGTTACTTGCCTGTTGCAGGGATTGTGTTGGTGCAGTAAGCATTGAAGAATACATATTATAATACATTTTCATTTATGAGAAGATGTTTGTTTTGTTATCAGGAGTTATCTGATGAAATTACAGATTTCCATAGCAGGTGTTCCGGAAAGATATTTGGAACTCCTGAACCACCTGAATTGCCGTTTTCTGAAGATCAGATGCTTCAGCTTGCTGAAAAAGTAATAAGATCTCAAAAATCTGTTACAGGTGTTCAGCCAAAATTATCTCTGAATATAGAGAAAATATCAAAAAAAGATGAGCCACAAAGGTTTACTATCGTAGGTCTTTGGGGTGGATTTATTTTAAAACCACCAACAAAACGATACAGATCCCTTCCGGAACTTGAAGACCTCACCATGCATTTAGCTGAAATCTCACGTATTGAAACAGTTCCACATTCTCTGATCCGTTTAAGTTCAGGGAAACTATCATACATTACCAGACGGATAGACAGGAAGGATGAAATAAAAATTCACATGGAAGATATGTGTCAGCTTACAGAGAAACTGACCGAGCAGAAGTATAGAGGTTCGTATGAACAGATAGCAAAGGCAATCGCTAAATATTCTGTTAATCCTGGACTTGATATAATTAATTTCTTTGAACAGTTACTCTTTTCTTTCCTTACCGGTAATTCAGATATGCATTTGAAAAATTTTTCATTGATCGACATTCCGGGAATGGGTTATGTATTAAGTCCGGCTTATGATATGATTGCTTCGGCTCTTGTTGTGGAAGGAGATGATGAAGAACTGGCTCTGACATTAAATGGCAAAAAGAAAAAACTCAGGAAAAATGATTTCATTGAAGCAATAAAAAAGTTTGATATTGATGCCAGGGCAATTGAAAACATGTTTAGCAAATTCAGGAATACACCAGAAAAATGGTATGATTTCATCAACACAAGCTTTTTGCCGGATGATATGAAAAGTTCATTCCACGATCTGATAAAGGAGCGGGTCGGCAGGATATATAATATCTGACAGATCAAATTGTTCATTATACATTAGTTCGAATAACCCTTTCCGGATAAATTCGATAAATTAGTGGTCCAAACATTTCTGCAATGGCCTACATAACGATTCGGATCAATAGACGAAAATCAGAGAGATAAATCATGGCTTATTGTCTAAGGGATATGGATGCTCCTCCAATCGAGCATATAGCGCTTTTCGATGAAGCTCAACGTGCATGGAACCTTGAACAAACAGCCAATTTCATGTTAAGAAAAAAAGACTTCCCTGGATTCCTGAAATCTGAACCAGAATTCTTGATTTCCTGTCTTGACCGGCATAAAGATTGGGCGATAGTTGTATGTTTAGTAGGTGGTGGTCAAGAAATTAATACAGGTGAGGCAGGAATTAGTGAATGGATCGAGTCACTTAATCGATCATTTCCAGATTGGCATATTTACATTACCCCCAGATTCACTGGGGGTTATTCATATTAAGCCGCATTCGCGGCTAATTAAAACCATTGTTTAATAACCTGCATAATTCTCCGGAATTAACGAAATGATGATCTCACTTAATGTACGTTTTTATTGTATAAAAGCCAACCTTCTATTTTTCACTAAATGTACCAGACCTGGATGAAATGTCCGAATAATAATACTCGTGATTACCTGGGATCCAATAGGTAGTTTTAAAAGAATCTGAGATATATTTGAAAAAATCAGCATGTTTATCCATTATCGCGAATGGAACAATATCCCCTGCCAATAATAATACATCGCCAGCGGGTAACAAGGGATTTCGTTTTAAGAATTCTTTATTTTCAGGGAATTCAAGGTGCAAGTCAGATGCATATTGCAATTTCATTTTGATTTCATTTTTCAGAAAGTAACTGAAATTAAAAAATCACCTTCGCTTAGTTCGAATTTCCCGCTTCCTGATCCTTCCGGTACAATAGTCTTTAATGGCATGTTCTCTTTTATGGTTTCAACTTTTTGAATCCGGCCCGACCGCAGATCAACCAATCCTGTGCTTCCTTCAGGTACTTTAATCTGGTACTGGACTTCATTCAATCCGATTTTTTTCCAGTTTGATATAATTTCACCCTGAGGCGAATGATAAGAACAATTTACAAAGTCGAGTTCATCAGGGATCGCCGGAGAAATAGTGAACTTTTTAAATCCCGGTTCATCATCGAGAGGGCGGATCCCTCCCAGCCAGCGGTAAAACCACTCAGATACCGAACCAAACATCGGATGACAGTTAGAATATGTATTATCACTTTCTTTCCAGGTCTCCCAGACAGTTGTGGCGCCACGGTCAATCATGTGGCCCCATCCCGGATAATCCGTACTGTTCACGATGGCAAAAACTTCTTCGGGGGATGCGTATTTTGAAAGTGTTTCCAAAACATACTTTGTCCCGAAAATCCCCGTGGTAAAATGCCCCGCCGGACCATTCTTCACTGCGGCTTTCAATGAATCTGTTGCAGCTTCAATTTCTTCTTCAGGAATAATTTCATGATAAAGCAGGGTTGAAAACAAGGTCTGACGGTTTATTTTTCCAGAAACAGGTTTGTCCCAGAATTCAGCTTTTACAAGCGACTTGAGTTCCCGGGCCAACAGTCCATACTTCTTTTCATTTTCTTTATCACCCATAACGGAAGCAAAAGTCTGCATTATCCTGGCACACTGAAGGTAATGACATGTACCAATCAATTCCACAGGGACAGGCGCCAGTGACTCATGGTCGCTTAATCCTTGATGCACCATTCCTTCCGGATGGATTGCTGCTACCTTCTCCATCCATTTCTTATCCAGGTCGTAGAGCTCTTTGACAATCCCGGTATCGTTATAATACAAATACATGTAATACTGGGTTATAATGAAAGCTGATTCCCAGCTGATGCCGCAGTACTCAATGCCGACAAAGGGTGCCGTGTCGATAAACGAAGTATCTTTCATGGCATCCACCCAGTCATATATTGTTTTACGATAGAACGACTGCATATTGAAGTTGTAAATAAAAGATTCGGCAGTTGCATTCAGGTCTCCTCCGTAACCAAATTTTTCTCTTGCCGGACAGTCAGATTGTACACTTACAAGATTCGCCCTGAAGGTCCTTCCAGTGATATCCTGTATTGAATTCAACAGAGCAGATGAGCACGAAAATTGATTTGGCCTTTGGATGTCTGAATGAAAAAATAAACCTGTAATATCTTTTAGCTGAGGTTTATAATCCAAACCTGAAATTTCCATAAACCTGTATGTATGATATGTAAAATCAGGTATAAACCAGGCTTCTTTTTCTTCTCCGATAACATAACTGTCGGTTTGCCATGCAATATCTGGTGCTCCCGGACCACCCATTCCTTTTTTCTTGATCTGGCCGGCAACAGTGGTCATCGGGTTGAGGCTTCCGTCGTCATAGATCCTTTCACCAAATCGGAATTTAACCGTATCACCTTTATTACCTGATAGTCTGATCTTGTAAGTTCCCGTAAAGTTTATACCCATGTCTACAATGTATTTCTCCTTTCCGGGAGAATATATTTTTACCGGATTAATCTCTTCTGTTATCCGTACAGGCGGGAAAAACTCTTCTTTCAGTTCACCGCCCGGAGGTGTCCCCTTTATTGTGGTTTGCCAGGAATTATCATCAAATCCTTCTCTGTCCCATCCGGGTATTATTTTTCCGGCATCGTAAGTAACGCCTATATAAACGTCGTTTTTTAAGACCGGCCCATAAGAATATTTCCAGCTCCCGTCCGATACAATTTCTTCTGTTTTACCATCACTGTAACTTATGATTAGCTTGGTAATAAACACGGGTTTACCAACCGAAAGATCGTTCCTCAGATTGCGATGTCCCCATTTACGAAGCGGAAGCGGGTTATAAAAGCCATTGCCGAGCGATACACCCAGACAGTTATTGCCATCTTTAAGGAGGGATGCAACATCATATTCCGCATAATAGATCCTTTTGCTGAAATCTGTCCATGCAGGATCGAGCACATTGTCCTCAATGGATTGTCCATTTACAGAGATCTTGTAATAACCTGCAGCAGCGCTGTACAATTTAGCGCTCATTATGTTTTTCCCTGATTTAAATTCCTTACGGAACATTGGTGCAGGCTGGTCTGAATAGAACAATGAATCGTTTTCAGGTAACGGTCGTTCATCTGTTATCCATTCAGCTACTTTGTTTGCAGTAAATACATTACTTTCCTCTTTTCCGACATTTCCTTTGCATGCACCCAGGAAGATCAGAATAATTATAAGACTTTGCTTTTTCAAGGTATGGGGATTTTATTTGTAGTCATTAAAGATAATTAAAGTTTTGATGGCCTGACCGCACGACTGCATGACTGCATGACCGTAAGCCTCGCTGCTAATCTTCAATCTTACTGTCAGCCTTCTTCCTGAGAAAAGTGAGATGACTGATCACGAACCTTATGTCGCTCCATGCTACCTTGTCCCCCAGAGCTTCTTTGACAGGCGCCATTTTAAAATCTCCTGTTCTCTCAACCTGATCCGCAATGAGGTCAATAATTTCCTGTGATACTAATTTAATGACGGGAATTTCACCTGACCCGACATAATATGTCAGATGTCCTTCTATCGTATTAATGCTCAGATTCCTTTCCTCTGCTATCTGTGCAATTGTCTTTCCTTCCCTGAAAAGGTCGTAACTTTTTTTCTTAGTGTCTTCCTTTATTTTTTTTTCTTTCGTTTTTTCAACGAGAGGTATATCAGGTGCTTTGATATTTTCCTTCGTGCAGTATGATATAATTATGTCTAAAAGTTCTTCACCATATTTTTCTGATTTCTTCGTACCCATACCTTTTACCTTTTTTAGAGCAGGCATTGACTGAGGTACAAAATTTGCCAGAGTGACCATTGTTTTCTGAGGCATTATCATATAATGAGGGAGATCAGATTCCTTAGCTTTCGTATTACGCCATTCCTTAAGCTTCTTTAATAACGCGGGATGTTTAATAATTCCGGAACTGTCTTCCACAGTCTTGACGGTATAAGATTTGACTGCAGGAATATCAATAGCTGCTTTTGCCCTGGCATCAAGATATCTGCCGGTCTCAAAACCTTGTCTGGCAACATTCAGACAGGCAAGCTTTATGAATCCCGCTTTTCTTGTACCTTCCAGGGCCTCACTGACTGATTTACGAACCGTCCTGTTATCTGTTTCCACGGTAAAACCTGCAAGTATCCCCTTAAAGTCAGCTTCGAGCTTATCAGAAAAATATACAGCTGCTTTTTTTACCCGTTCCTGAAGGAGATCATTTGGTCCATCATCAGATTCCCTGCTGAACAGGATTTTCAGCTGAAGCCGGAACTTTTCAGATACCTCAGTGAGATCTGTCCTTGAAGCAGATAAAATACTTTCAAGCTGTTTAAGAGGATTTCCCAGTAATTTGTCGCTGTGTTCCCTGACTATCTTAATACAATAATTGAGTCTGTTTGTCAGTTCAGAAAAATCAAAAAGCTCTGAAAGCAGCTGATGACGGTAAGCTTTTTTTGATTCTTTCAGCTGGTTTTGGTCAGGCTGATTCTGAAGCGAACCATTAATAAAGTCTGACACTGCCACATTTTCAATAATGCTTCGCCTGCCTATACGGCTGCTCAGGACAAGTCCGTCTAAGTTCCGGCATCGGCTGAGCGCTACATAAACCTGTCCGTGGGCAAAGGCGGCGCATGCATCAATCACGGCCCTGTCGAAAGTAAGACCCTGGCTCTTATGAATTGTAATTGCCCAGGCTAATCTGAGGGGATATTGAGTAAAGGTTCCGATAACTGTCTCCTCAATTTCCTTGGTTTCCTCATTGATTGAATATTTCACATTCTGCCATTCAGTCATCTCGACCCTTATGCTGAAATCATCTTCCGGACATTTAACAACAATAATGTCGTCCTCAAATGATTTCACCTTTCCTATTTTACCGTTAAAGAAAAGCTTGTCAGCCGACAGATCATTCTTAACGAACATCACCTGGGCTCCGGTCTTAAGGATCAGTTCACTTGCATTAGGATAAGAGAATTCCGGAAATTCATCTTTAATGGTGGCTGTGAACTTATGAGGTTTGCCTGGCAGCTTGTCGAGCTTAAGATCATTTATTTCCTGAGACTGGTAGTTATGGGTTGTAAGAGTGATATATCCCCCTCCGGA
>CAYPHL010000152.1:0-8296 GCA_964410385.1 uncultured Rikenellaceae bacterium
AGACAATTTGTGAAGATAGTGCACCGACTGAATTTACAGAGACCGCACCTGCAGTAAGCAGCGATGGGTCAATAATCACATACCAGTGGCAGGATAGTCCGGATGGTATCTTCTTTACAAACATTAATCTGGCTACCGGACCGACATACACATCACCTGCACTTTCGGCGGATACCTGGTTCAGAAGAGCTGTAAAATCGACACTTGGCGCTAATGAATGTACAGAATATACCGATATTATTAAAGTTACTGTGATCAATTTTGCTCCCGGATCTGTCGGATCAGATCAGACAATCTGTGAAGGTACTGCACCTGCTCCGTTTACAAGCGTTGCAGCCAGCGGTGATGGAACAAAAAGTTATCAGTGGCAGAACAGTACCAACGGAGTCGCATTTGCAGATATTAACCTTGCAACAAATGCAACATACACATCTCCTGCACTGACACAGGATACCTGGTTCAGAAGATTATCGACCGCAACGATTGGCTCTTATCAGTGTACAGAAATTACTGATACAATAAGGATCACCGTGATCAACTTCGATCCTGGAACAATAAGCGCCGATCAGACTATCTGTGAGGGTGAAACGCCTGCCGGGATTACAAGTCCTGCTGCAACCGGTGATGGTACATTTGCTTATCAATGGCAGAGCAGTACCGACGGAAGTTCATTTTCCGGCATAAGCGGAGCAACTTCACCGGATTATGCTCCGGGTGCCCTTACTGTCGATACCTGGTTCAGACGCCAGGTGACGGCAACGGTGAACGGTATGAGCTGTATGAAATTCACACCTGTAGTTGAGATAACAGTAAATAACATTCTGCCCGGATCAATCGGCGGAGCTCAGACCATATGTGTTGGAGGAATGCCGGCAGCACTGACTTCTGTTACTGCTGCGACGGGCGATGGAACGATAAGCTATCAATGGCAGGAAAGTAGTGATAACGGAGGTACATGGGGTAATGTTCCTTCGGGAGGTGATGGTGCAACCTATGCACCTCCGGCACTTTCGGCAGATATGCTTTACAAGCGTATCGCATTATCGGATGCAGGAGGCAAGATATGCCCTGCAGAATCTAATACTGTTAAGATAACGGTAGTTAATTTTGATCCGGGATCAATTGGTACTGATCAGACTATCTGTGAAGGCACTGCACCTAATGCCCTTACAAGTGTTTCACCTTCAGGAGACGGAAGCTTTACCTACAGATGGTTCCGCAGCCCGGATAATAGTACGTGGTCACTTATAAATGGTGCTGAGAGCGAGACATACAGTCCCGGAATTCTTACACAGGATACCTGGTATTACAGGGAGGTGACAGCTTCAATAGGAGCAACGTCATGTACTGCTAATACAAATAAAGTTCTTATTACAGTTAATAATTTCGTTCCCGGTTCACTTGACACCGACCAGACTATCTGTGAAGGCGGTAATCCGGGAGTAATTACAGGTGTTCTCCCTACCGGTGACGGACTTAATTATACATATAAATGGTATGAAAGTCTCGATGGAACAGTATTCACCGAAGTAGTCGGAGCGACTGGTCCAACTTATGATCCTCCTGTTCTGACGGTTGATACATGGTACAAGAGAGCTGTAACTTCACAGCTTAATGGAAACTATTGTACCGAAGAAACCAACTCAATAAGGATATGGGTTATCAATTTTGCACCAGGTACAATAGGCGCCGATCAGACTATCTGTGAAGGATCTGCACCTGCACAGTTTACTGGTACAGCTCCTTCTGGAGATGGTAGTTTCTCATATTCATGGGAGTTCAGTACAAATAGTGGAACTAACTGGAACCCTGTTCCCGGAGGAATAACAACTGCGACTTATTCTGCGCCTGCTCTTTCGCAAGATACATGGTACAGAAGAGTAGTGACATCAAGCCTGAACGGATTTACATGTAGTGAAACGACTCCTGTTGTTATTGTAACTGTCAATAACTTTGACCCGGGTACTATTACTGCCGCCCAGTGGATCTGTGAAGGCGAAACACCTGCTCCTTTTGGCAGCGGAAGTCCTTCCGGTGACGGAACATTCACATATCAGTGGCAGAGCAGTCTCAACGGATCAACCTTCTCTAATATAACAGGTGCAACAGAAGAGACATATTCTTCCGGTCCCCTTTTGGCTGATACATGGTTCAGACGTCTTGTTACTTCAACACTTAACGGGAATACCTGTACTGAACCCACAACAGCAATTATAGTAACTGTTAATAATTTAACAGCCGGGTCGATTGGCTCTGATCAGATAATCTGTGAAGGAACCGCGCCTTCTCTTTTGACAAGTGTATCTCCGACTTATGACGGAGCAGTAACATACGAATGGCAATCAAGTACAGATGGTACAAACTTTGCTCCGGTCAGCGGTGCCAATAGTGAGACTTATAATCCTCCGGCCCTCTCTGCAGATACATGGTACAAACGAATTGTGACATCCACACTGAATGTAACATGCAGTAAGGAATCCAATATCGTTAAAATAACTGTAAACAACTTCGATCCCGGGTCGATAAGTGATAATCAGACTATCTGCGAAGGATCTGCACCGGCACCGATATTAAGTGTAACACCAACAGGTGACGGAGTATTCTCTTACAAGTGGTTCCAGAGTACTGATGGTACTAACTTTGCAGAGATATGGGGCGCCTTAAGCGAGACATATAATCCCGGAAATCTGATAGCTGATACATGGTACAGAAGAGAAGTTACTTCAAAGGTTGGAATTAATACTTGTACCCTGGTTAATAATGCGGTGAAGATAACTGTAAACAATCTGGATCCGGGCATAGTAACAGGTGAACAGGTAATATGTGAAGGAGTTGTTCCTTCCCCGGTTACCGGAACACCTGCGACCGGAGACGGAGGCACAATCAGTTATCAGTGGAGGATCAGTAATGACGGAGTGAACTATACCGACATTACTACAGGCGGTCAGGGTCAGAACTATATACCCGGAGCTTTAGCTCAGGATACCTGGTTCTTGCGTCTGGCAACCTCCGATCTGGGCGGACAAAAATGTACCGAGATCTCCGGATCATTCAGGGTAACAGTCAATAATGTCAATCCGGGTACAATTATTTCTGACCAGACAATATGTAACGGAGCAGATCCTGTTCCATTCATAAGCATTGTTCATGGAACAGGTGATGGTACTATTATATATGAATGGCAAAGCAGTATTAATGGTACTGACTTTACTGCAATACCATCAGGCAATGTTCCAAATTATGATTCTCCTGCACTTATTCAGGATACATGGTTCAGGAGAATCACACGGTCCACAATCGGCCTGAATATTTGTGAGAAAATATCGAATGTAGTTAAGGTCACAGTTAATGAAGTACATGGAGGAACCATAGAGGAAGATCAGTCGATCTGTTTTGGCAAGGTTCCTGCACCGTTAACAAGTACTGATGATGGCAGTGGTACCGGTACAGTCACTTACCAGTGGCTCAGAAGCGGTGATGGTGTGATCTGGAATACCGTCTCAGGTGCAGTATCTCCAGACTACACTCCGACCAATATTCACTATGCCGATACCTGGTATAAGAGGGTCCTGATAAGCATCCAGAACGGAGTCCTTTGTCAGGCTGAAAGCAATCCTGTGAAAATTACTGTTAATTCCTTGCCTGTTGCAGTCCTGACAGGTGGTGAAACGATCTGTCCCGGAGATCAGGCGACTCTGACAATAAATATTACAGATGGAACGCCTCCTTATGTGGTTGATATTGAAAACCATGGGCAAGTCACAATAGCAACTTCAACAGCCAATATCCTGGTAAATCCTCTGACTGGCATAATAACGTATAAACTGCTGAAAGTGACAGATTTTTATGGTTGCGAAGCAGTTAACATGATTGGTACGGCAACTGTTACCGTGAGGGATCTTCCTGCAATAGTAACAGGACCTTCAGACAAGATCATATGTGAGTATGGTGTTGTAAAATTCGACGTTGTTGCCACAGGTACGGATCTTGTCTATCAGTGGTATGTTGATAAGAAGGATGGTCTTGGGTTTATACCTTTAAGTGATGCTGGTATTTATTATGGTGCCCGGACACCGACACTGAACCTCTATGGAGTTACAAGGGATATGAACGGCTATATGTTCCATGTTACGGTAACGACCTGTGGAAATACAAAACAGTCTGCTGATGTGAAGCTGACTGTCAACACAGTACCTGAGATCCAGCAGCAGCCTGCAGATACGACAATTTGTTCAACAGATGATGCTGCATTTATGATTCTTGCCACAGGCACCGATCTTACTTACAGATGGCAGTATAAGCCACCTTCGGGAAGTTTTACCGATGTAGTTAATGGAGGAATTTATAACGTAACTGACAGCATTCTATATCTGACAAATGTTCCGGGAAGCTTTAATAATTATCTCTTCAGGGTTATTGTTGACGGAGAATGCGGATCAGCTCTCTATTCGAACATTGTGGCACTCAGGGTTAATGTACCTCCTGTTCCTGTTTTGGATCCAAAGGATAAAGCTGTCTGTGACGGCGGCGGACCAGTCTTCTTTGTCGGGAACGGAGCAGGTATGATCGATTCCATCAGATGGCAGGTAAGTAAAAACGCCGGTGTCGATTGGGAAGATATACATGACAATGCAATCTACAGCGGAAGCACAACACAGCAGCTTTCACTCATAACCGTACCTCTGGCTTACAATAACTACCAGTACAGGCTGGCGCTGAAGGCATTCTGCGCGACAACCTATACAGATACAGCGGTGCTTACGGTTAATAAGCTTCCGGTAGTAACATTTGCTCAGGATCCTATACCTGCCTGCGGAGGTGTTTCTCTGGTCATAACACCGACCATTTCCGATGGATCCGGTACCTGGATTTCACATAACTGGTCGGGGAATATCGGTCCGCTGAACAATTACTTCAGTCCGACACCGACATTTAAGACACTGATCGCAGATACATATAACCTCACATACAGGGTAGTGGATAATAACATGTGTGCGGGTGAAGGAACTGTTTCAGTGGTTGTTGATGCTCCCGATGCTACATTTGCACAGGATATATCAATGGCATGTACACCAGCTACGGTAGAATTCAGCAAGGATATGACCGGATTAAAGAGCTGGGAGTGGGACTTTGGTGATGGGACACCTGTCAATACAACTGATGCAACTGTTGAGCATGTATTTACAAATACAACTTCGACAGCCATTGTTTACCGGACAATAAAGCTTACTGTCGAATCAATGGCAGGATGTAAAGACAGTACAACCTCAATGATGACCATCTATCCGGCAATAATTGCCAATCTGACTGCAAGTGACGACAGTATTTGTCATGGAAATCAGCTTACATTCACTGCCGATCCGGGCGCCAATGTTTATAAGTGGGATTATGGTGATTTAACGCCTGTTGTGCAGGGTATAAATACTTCTGACCACATGTTCCTTAATCCTGCAGGGGCTCCGGTTACCAGGACAGTTGAAGTTGTCACAACCTCATTATACGGATGTGCAGACAGTACGACAATTGATATAGTTGTGATGCCGATGCCTCAGGTTCAGTTCTCGGCAACACCGAATAACCAGACCTTTGATGCTGCTGGTAATGATGTCAGCTTTACCGATGAGACTACACCGGTCAGCACAACCTGGACATATCACTGGGACTTTGGTGACGCTGCTTCATCTACAGAGCAGAATCCTATGCATAAATATACCGGCATAGGTACATACAATGTGGTGCTAACTGTTTCGAACGGAAAATGTTCGGGTCAGATAAGTCATCCGGTCATAATACTGCCAATACCGCCGGTTGCTAACTTTGACTCGATACCGTCAGGTTGTGCTTCATGGACTATATCGCCGGTAAACACATCACTTAATACCGAAGTTCCTGGCACAACATACAGGTGGGATTTCGGTGATGGAAGCTACTCAACAGCAAAGAATCCTACCTACACCTATTTTAAACCGGGAGAATACCGTGTTGAGCTTACGGTAACAGGTCCGGGTGGAATTAGGATGAAATCACAGCTTGTCAGAGCTTATCCTTCACCAAAAGCATATTTTGAAGTAAGTCCGACACTTGTCTTTGTGAATGATGAACGTGTCAGGTGCTTCAACCTGTCGGAAGGTGGAGATTACTGGGTATGGGATTTCGGAGATGGTGATACATCGAGAATGAGGGAGCCTTATCATAAATATATGGAAGAAGGAGTTTATGACATAACTCTGTGGGCATACAGCAATAACGGGTGCAGTGATATGTTCATACTGTCACCCGGAGTAACTGTTCAGCCTGCAGGAGATGTCAGGTTCTCGACAGTCTTCACACCGAACAAGACAGGTCCGATAGAACGTACGGATCTGCCTACGGGAGGTACTGAGATGGATCAGTTCTTCTTCCCGCCGATAAGGGATAAGGTGATCAGATATAAGCTTCAGATCTTCAACAGGCTTGGAGTGCTGATCTTCGAAAGTCACGATATAAACAAGCCATGGAACGGTTACTATAAGAATAAGCTTTGTCCGCAGGGAGTATATGTCTGGTATGTTGAAGGCAAGTATGCCAACGGCGAGCCGTTCAAGAAGGTGGGGGATATAACGTTGCTGCACTAGAAATGTGCATGAACTCACCCCCTTTTTCCCCCTCTCTGCTACGCAAAGAGGGGGAGTGGCTGAAGAAGAATAGTTTAGGTAATAAAAGAGCTCGTTGAGAAACGGGCTCTTTCTATTTCGAAACGTTTGTCACGTTTTCGTCATGGGTACATCTGGAAATGACTCCATAGAGTCTGCTCCCAAAAGCGGTGAGTTGCCATCTAATAAAACCAGGTCCTGGATTAAGGAGATTGGTGGTAGGACATTGCTTCCTTAAAAAGGTGCAATATCTTATTTTTCCTTTGCAAGGATTGAGTCTATCTGGAGTTTATTTACCGGAAGATAGTTAACGGCAACATCCCAGATTATTTAATAATCAATTCCAAAGTATTCATGAGTAACTCTGTTTCGTAAATAAATAATACATTTCTTTCCAGGGCACATCAGGATATTTTTTCTTTATGCTATCATCTAAGGAACGAGAGGCTTCTCTTATTATTTCAAAGTTCCTGATAACAGCATCAACCGTTTTATAGTCTTTTTTGAAAAGTTCGTAGTCGTATCCTTGCAGGTATTCAGCAATTCTGCTCATAGCAAGCTGCATGTCTTCAAGATACATAGTATATGTATGTCCATCTTTCTTCAAACTAGACAAAATTAACTTGTTTGAGGATTCGGTCTTTAATCTGGTTTTTTAAGGCATTTTTTGTTACGAGATCTATTTTGCGACCAAAAATGCTTTCCAGATAAATTTCAAGTGAGAAATATTTCCAACCAACAGGTTTTTCAAATTCGACCAACAGGTCAATATCACTATTTTCAGAAAATGATCCATCCTGAAATGAGCCAAAGAGACCGATTTTCTTAACTGCATAGTCTTTGTATAATGCTGGCTTAAGCTCAGCTAACTTGCTTAATATGTTTTCTTTTGTAAGCATATTTCAAAGATAGTAATTAACTTTATATCTCGGTCTGGTATACGATCCAGCTTCCGGGATTTAACCAGGATTTTTAAAAATATTTTTCTTTTAATAATTCCTCAATTTTCATGAGCAGCGTTTCTACCCGAGGAATAAGAGGTCATGACTTTTCTTTGTCAAAATCCACAAAGTCAGCATAAAAGAATTCCCTCTTGTTTTATGCTTTTATAAAATGGGGTTACTTTATGTCTGGTTTTCCAGTCTTTATTGTTATAGATAAACATCGAAATAACTTCTCCTGTCTCCAACTCCAGGTCATATAATTTGTCCCTGAATAAGTGCTCTTTTTCTCTAATATCCAGACTATCAATAAGTATTAACAGATCCCAATCAGAGTCCTTTCGGGCATCTCTCTGGCTCTTGAACCAAATAGTATGACTTTTGCTTTTGGATCAATTTTTTTTATTTGGGTTCTAATACGATTTGCTTTAAGTGTATCCTTCTCTTTCATAATGCAAATTTACAAAAAAAGTCATTGTTGTCCGGTGAAAGACAGGTCACTCACTGCTTTGTCCGGAGGCGGATTCTTTTTCATGTTCCGGTGCAGTATATAATATATAGGTATAGCTTATCGATTCCGGATTATGTTACAGGGATGCTTGAAAGTATTACGCGAGAGAGCCACGGACACCACGTAATTCGCGACAGATTTCTCGCTTCGCTCGAAATGACAATAGAACAGGGGATCAAAAGGGGAGGGAAGCCGGGGCGTTTTGAATAAAA
>CAYPHL010000153.1:0-3830 GCA_964410385.1 uncultured Rikenellaceae bacterium
TTACCAGATCAGGGGAACAACTTCTATCGGACAGGGCGGAAGCGCACTCGTTATGATTGATGGCGTGGAAGGAGATCCTGCCATGCTTAATCCCAATGACATTGCAAGTATTTCTATCTTAAAAGATGCCTCTTCTGCTGCTATTTACGGAGCCAGAGGTGCTTTTGGCGTTGTGCTTATCACAACTAAAAATCCTGAAAAAGGCCACACGTCTGTCACATATAGTGGTTCTGTAGTAATGAAATCACCAACTCAGGTACCCGATATGGTAACTGATGCAAATCTTTATGCCACAATGTTTGTGGAAGCATATTCATCTTATTATGATTATGCCAGAACTCCTTCAACATTTCATAAAGCTGTTCCTTACAATGCCGACTGGCATAAAGAAATGGCAAACAGGCCTCCCGGCTCCGGAAAACCTGAAGTGGAGATTGGTCCGAACGGGAATTACCAGTATTTTGCCAATAATAACTGGTACGATATGTTGTATAAAGACCGTTCTTTCGGCAATGAGCACAATATTGCAATTCAGGGAGGAACAGACAGGGCTGACTTTATTCTTTCGGCAAGGTATTATACTCAGGACGGAGTGTTCCGGTATAACAGCGATGACTATTCAATGATGAATCTGCGGGCAAAAGGATCTGCTCAGATTTTTGACTGGCTGAAGGTGGAAAACAATGTGGCAATTACCCAGTCAAACTATTTTAATCCGCTTACGGTAGCCGACGGAAATGTATGGTACGGACTTGAAAGTGAGGCAGAACCAATGAGCCCTATGTTCAATCCTGACGGTACACTTACAATGGCTGCTGCATACAGCGTTGGAGATATGTGGTATGGGAAAAGCGGAATTAACTCTAAAAAGATGCTGGTTCATAATACAACATCTTTTACAGCTTCGTTCTGGGATGATGCTTTCACACTGAGAGGTGACATTTCTTTCCGCAATCCATATAACAGGGAAACCACCAAACGTGTTCCCGTGCCATACAGCCCTGCACCGGGTGTGACTGCTTACCTTGGTTCGAGTACTAATGATTTTGGTGAGGCGAATACTTCTACAAACTATATGGCTACCAACATTTATGGTGAATACGAAAAAACTTTTGCCGGTGCCCACTATTTCAAGGGAATGTTGGGATTTAATTATGAACAGTCAATTATTAACAGCATTTTTACACGCCGTAACGGATTAATTTTTGTAGATGTAAATAATATTAACCTTACCAACGGCAGTGGGATAACTATAAACGCCAGTCATGAAAAATGGCGTATTGCCGGCGGATTTTTCCGTTTCAACTATGGATTTAAGGACAGATACCTGCTTGAGGTAAATGGCCGTCTTGATGGTTCAACAAAATTTCCGGTTGATCAGCAGTGGGGCTTCTTCCCCTCAATTTCTGCCGGATGGCGCCTTTCAGAAGAACCATTCTGGAACCTGGATAATATATTCTCCGATGTAAAACTAAGAGCATCATACGGTTCATTGGGGGTTGGGAATATTGCTTCCTATACATTCCAGGAACTTTTTACAATCAGCACAATGAACAGATTGATTCAGGAAACACGAAATCAGAAAACTTCGGTTCCTCCGGTACTGCCGGACGGGCTAACATGGGAAACCTCAACAACTGCAAACCTGGGACTTGATTTTGGAGTACTGGACGGCAGATTGAGGTTTACCGGTGATATTTATACCCGTAAAACCAATGATATGTTTGCTGTAGGAATTGACCTTCCGGCTACTTTTGGAGCAACACCACCCAAAGGTAACTATGCGGATATGAAAACCAATGGATGGGAAATAACCCTCAGCTGGCGGGATGATTATAAATTAGCAAACAAACCTTTCAGCTATGATGTCAGATTTACCCTGGCTGATTATACATCAAAAATTGTCAAATACACCAATCCTGAAATGGAACTGGGTGGATACTGGGATGCAAGGGTAAATTATTATGAAGGCATGACAATAGGTGAAATCTGGGGTTATGTTACTGAAGGATTCTTTACTTCTGATGAAGATGTATTAAATCATCCTTCGCAGAGGCTCTATTATGCTTCCAATTCAGGAAAATGGTTGCCGGGCGACATTAAATTCAAGAATTTGAATGATGACGAAGTTATTGATTATGGCACCAATAAGGTTAATGACTCTGGTGACCGCAAAATTATCGGTAATACAACTCCTCGCTATACATACAGTTTCAATCTGGGTGCTAACTGGAACAATATTTTCATTTCTGCATTTCTCCAGGGTGTTGGCAAACAGGACTGGTGGCCCGGAACCGACAATGCCTTGTTCTGGGGCCAGTATAACAGGCCTTACAACAATATACCCAAATCAATGCTTGGAAATATCTGGTCAGAAGATAACCCGGATGCATACTTTCCGCGATACAGAGGATATGTTGCTCTTCAGGGCTCAAGGGAACTGGCAGTAACCCAGACCCGCTATCTGCAGAATGTAGCTTACATACGATTAAAAAATCTTCAGGTAGGTTACAATTTGCCAAAGAGCCTTGTTTCTTCTGTAAGAATGCAAAATGCAAGAATCTATATGTCTGCTGAAAACCTCTGGGGTTGGTCTCCACTGTATAAAATTACGAAGAACTTTGACTTCGGAAGTATTTATGGTACTGACATTGAGCAAGCTAATGCGGTTAGCAGCAGCGGAATTGCAAACGGAAGCCAGGTATATAATTATCCGATAATGAAGAGTATTAGTTTTGGAGTTTCAGTAACATTTTAAATTTGAATAAGATGAAAAAATTAATATATGCAGTATTTATTATTACGGGAATTGTTGCCTGTGAAATGACAGAGTTACCGGAATCCAAAGTTTCCAGAGAACCGATTTTCAATTCCGATAATGGTTTGAAACTTTATACCAATTCATTTTATGAAACTTTCCCTGATGCTCCGGCACTTTATACCAATTCCTATTATATAGCGGTAAACAGTGTTATAAAATATTTTACTGAAAATGGTTTTAGTGCGGAAGAAAGCAGCGGATGGAACTGGGGAACTCTTCGTAACATTAATTATTTTATTGTAAATAATAATGATGAGTCTGTGCCTTTGGATGTAAGAAACAATTACCAGGGTATTGCAAGGTTTTTCAGAGCTTACTTTTATTTTGGTATGATGCAAAGGTTTGGAGATCTTCCATGGATAGATCATCCGCTTGATGTAAAGGATGAACTATTATATACAGGCAGGGATCCACGTACGCTGATTGCAGAAAAAATCAAGGAAGACCTTGATTTTGCAATTGCGAACATAAAGGAAAAGAAAGACAACACAAGCTCAACAATAACTTCCTCTGTAGCAGCGGCTTTTAAATCAAGAGTTTGTTTGTGGGAGGGTACTTTCCGAAAATATCAGACCAGTTACGGGCTTCAGTCATCAGCCAGTCAATGGCTTCAGGAAGCAGTTACCGCAGCTGAATATGTAATGAATGCAGGCTATTCAATCTACACAGGCGATGGCCCGGAACTTTCCTACCGAAAATTGTTTATCAGCAGTAAACCTGTTTCAAATGAAGTACTTTATGCCGTTACATTTAGTACTGACCAGGGTATTGTACATTCAGGTAACCGGCGTTATACATCGGTAACATACGGAAGCAGTCCCGCACCAACACGTTCCTTTGTAAATACCTATCTGACCCTTGACGGTACACCTTTCACAGAAATTGACGGTTATGAAACCAAATCATTCACAGAAGAATGTCAGAACAGGGATTATCGCCTGTCACAAACAGTACGCACACCCGGTTTTACCCGCATCAGTGGCGGACAGAAAGTGAGAACAGCACCAAA
>CAYPHL010000153.1:3930-8181 GCA_964410385.1 uncultured Rikenellaceae bacterium
TATTTGCAGGAAAGATTCTTCCCGGAAATCACTAATCCTGAAATCCTTGAAATAAGACGCGAAAGAGCTGTTGAATTATCATTTGAAGGTTTTTCATGGCCGGATATATGCCGCTGGAAAGTAGGTGAACTGGTTACAGAATTATGGGATGGTATATATGTACCTGAACTTGATGTGCCTTATGACATGGACAGCGACGGTAAACTGGATGTTTGTTTTACAAAAAATCTGAACCCTGTTAAAGTACCCGGTGTTTTCTATTTGTATGTCGGAGAAAAGCTGGCAAGCGGAGCTACCAACAATGTTCAGCTGGATGATGCCACACATTCACTTGTCTTTATGAAAGATCAGATAAGGACCTGGCACGATAAACTATATTTTTATCCTGTGCCCGCCAATGATCTGGTTAAAAATCCAAATCTCGGTCAGAACCCCGGATGGTAAAATTCTTTAAAAAATAATTTCAGAAGGAGAAGGCTTGTTTTATACAGGCCTTTTCTGTTTTTCATCATTTTCCCGGTGCCTTTCCATTATCTCTTTCCAGGTTGTAAGAATTATACCGTTATCCTCAAAGAATTTTTTAACAAGAGGATCTGAGAATAATTCAGCTTCCCACACACGCTGCTGCCATGAATTTGTAATAGTCTTAAGATTATCCGTTTCAACGGAAGGATGAAAAATGATCTCCGTCAGCCCGGGTTTAAGTGAGCTTACCAGGGAGAAGAAATTTTCGCGTTTTTCCTCATAGCTTCTCCCGTTGGGTACGCTTGAGAAATTATCCAGTTTCGGTAAAGGATATTCGTTCAGAAGATCCACCACTTCGGTTGTGATGGGATAACCTTCTTTTCTGAAATTTTCTGCAACTGCAGTATCAGAAAGATCGATCGCATTTGCCGGCAGGTTATATTCCCTGGCTATCTTAAGAAATACTTTCAGGTAGTCGATCGAGCCATAAAGCGTCCCCATATGAGTATCAATATGAGTCGGTCTGAATCCCATACCGAGAACTTTATCTATCTGGGCCCTTACTTCTGTTTCAACCTCCTCTGCGGTTGCATGCATCAGCACATCCGGAACATCGTGCCACATCTTCCCCTCAGGATCGATAAGCCCCGGGACTTTTACTGAATCGGCAACGGTTCCCCAGCGCCATGTCTTCCATTCACTTGTGAGAGTCAGATGTATACCAAGATCAGGTGCTTCCTGTGTTTTAGCCCATTGAACCATCGCTTCTGCATACGGACAGGGGACCATTACTGCAGCAGATCTTATGTCGCCTGTAATGAAATAATTCGAAACGGCAATATTGGCTTCTTCACACATACCTGCATCATCGCAGTGCATTAACAGTACCTTCGTACCGGCCGGGAACCCAAGCTTCCCGGCATTTGTATTATCTTTCTCATTACTACATGAGATCATGATCACCATTATTGTCACCAAAGACAAAAATAAAAAGGCTGGAGCATTTCCTTTTACTCTCATATTTTAAGGTTTTTATTTTTCTTCCCCATCAATCTCATTCATTGTCTCAGTGATCTTCTGAACCACCCTGAACTGCTGGAAGAACCCTCTTGCAATAACCCTCAGCAGTGTATAGACAGGGACTGCGAACAACATTCCGACAAGTCCTGCTATCCCGCCTCCTATAATAATTATAAGGAATATCTCCAGAGGATGTGATTTGACGCTTTTTGAATAAATGACAGGGATAAGGATATTGTTATCGATGAAATTAACTACAACGAAAGTGCCAAGCAACTTTAAAATAACAGGAAGGAGTTCATTAAATGACCCTCCCGAAAGAGTTGATATAACCCCGAGGGTAATGCCGATCAATCCGCCGATTATGGGTCCCAGATAAGGGATGATGTTCATTATCCCACCGAAAAATCCGATCAGCAAGGCATTCTGAATACCGAATATTTTAAGTGATAAGGTAATCAGTGTCATTACTCCGAATACCTCGAGCAATACCCCGATATAATACCTTATTAGCAGGGTTTTTGATTCGTCAACCACCCTTAGGGTAGTTTTATGATGTTTTTCGGGAACAAACAGAAGGAGGCTGTCCTGGAACAGATTTTCATCTTTCAGGAAGAAGAATGTAATAAATATTATAGAAAAGAGCCCAATGAAAAGGCTTCCTGCTGCACTGATAAATTTCCCGATAATTGTACCGACGCTGCTTATATTAACAACTGATTTAACCTTCATTACGACAAATTCCTGAAGGGTTTGTCCGTCAGGTATGGCGCCAAGAATCCTCAATTTTTCATCGAGCCACTGAAGTGGTTTTTCAAGGCTTTGATTCAGGAGGTTAACATCAATAGTCGATATTGCTTCAGCCTGTTTGACAATAAGGGGAACAAAGACAGCCACAAAGCCGGCGCCAATAATCACTATCACCAGCAAAGTGATCAAGGCGCTCAGAGCCCGGGGCATTTTCAGTCTCTTCCCTATATGTATCCTGTCGAGAAGACGCACCAGGGGAGCCCCTGTGAATGAAAGCATTGCTGCAACCAGTACCCAGATGATTATGTAATAAAACCGGTATATAAGAAATCCGATAATCAGCAGAGCCAGTACATAGCCGGTATATTTAAGTACCTGTTTCATTTTCTATTGTGCCAGTCCCATAGCTTCGTTCTTCTCTTCCCTGGTAGTATTTATCCTGAATAATTTGAACAGGTCAACTACTACTATCGGGATAAGTGACAAAACCAATACAATAATCCAATGCTTCCCATCCATTGCTGTCAGTCTGAAGGCATCCCGTATGGGTGGTATAAGCAGAACAACCACAGCCATTGCTGCCGATATCAGGATTGCACCGATAAGAGGTTTGTTATTCATCGGATTTGTTCTGAGCGACAACCTTGTTGTTGAATGAATATTTCTCACATGAACAAGCTGTACGAACATAAGGGTTGCAAATGCCATTGTTTGCCCAAGAACCACGTTATGTTCACGCAGACCAATTATAAATGCTGTAAGCGGAATGGCGCCTATCATAATTCCCTGGTATATTATTCTCCATACCATTCCATTAGTCATGAATCCTCTCTTTGTTTTTCTGGGTTTCCTCTTCATTACATCAGCCTCAGCCGGATCGACGCTGAGCGCCAGTGCCGGGAGGCTGTCAGTAACAAGGTTTACCCAGAGTATATGGATCGGCAAAAGAGGTACTCCGAGATTGAAAATGGAGGTGATAAGAAGAAGAAATATTTCCCCTACATTACATGATATGAGGAATTGAATGGCTTTCAGTATATTATCATAGATCCGTCTGCCCTCCTCAACGGCCGATACTATAGTGGCAAAATTATCATCCGTAAGCACCATGTCAGCGGCGCCTTTAGCTACATCTGTCCCGACAATACCCATTGCGGCCCCGATATCTGCCTGCTTAAGGGCCGGGGCATCATTGACCCCGTCACCTGTCATGGCGACAACCTCCCTGTGTGCCTGCCATGCTTTTACAATCCTAACCTTATGTTCGGGAGCTACCCTGGCGTAAACAGAATATTTTGTAACATTTTCAGCAAATTCTTCTTCACTGATCTTTTCAAGCTCTGCTCCTGTAATAGCTACGTCACTCTCCTTATAAATTCCTATTTCACGGGCTATTGCAAGGGCAGTATTCTTATGATCACCTGTTATCATAACCGGTCGGATGCCGGCAGTATTACACTTTTTCACTGCTTCAACAACCTCCGGCCGCGCAGGGTCGATCATACCGAGTAATCCTATGAATATCAGTTCATTTTCAAGGTGACCTATTTCTACATTCTGAGGGGCCTCGGGAAGATCCTTATATGCCATTGCCAGGACACGCAGTGCAGAATCGGCCATTTCTTCATTATTCTGCCTGATAAGGTCAATGTCCTGCTCTGTTACAGGCCTTATTTCACCTTTAATAATTATCCTGTTACAAACACCCAGGACTTCATCAAGCCCTCCCTTTACGTTCACCCTGGCAGTTTTTTCGGCCATCCTGTTTACGGTGGTCATCCTTTTCCTCTCGGAATCAAATGGTATTTCAGCCACGCGAGGGTATTGTTTTTCAAGCTTATCCTTGAAAACATTATACAGGACCCCGAACTCCAGAAGGGCTGTTTCTGTAGGATCACCTGTATATTCTATTTTACCATCACTTTTGTTTCTGAGCTGTGCATCGGCACACAGCACAGATATTGACAGCAATCTGTTCTCTTCGTCATTCAGTACCGAAGCCGGAGCTGCCCTGTT
>CAYPHL010000154.1:0-8144 GCA_964410385.1 uncultured Rikenellaceae bacterium
AAATCAGAGGGAAAAAGATTGACAAGAAATTGGTCAACTGAAAGTCTCCACAGAAGTATTTTTGGATTCGATTCATCAAAAATACTTGATTTTGATTTTATTTAGTTTTAACTTGGTAAAATAATTATAATCATACACATAGAACATGAAAGCTAAAGGGAAGATTTCTTTGTTCGTTTTCATATTATTGTTTTCACTCTGCAGATGTGAAATGCTGGAAAATGAGACCAATTATATTCTGGTGACAGTTGATCTTGGCGTTTATGTTCTTGATTGGAGGTCTGGGCCAACAAAACCCGCTGTTGGAATATCAGTAAATATGTTTATTCAAAAGGCCGGAGGAGAAAAAGTTGAAGGTACCGGTACAACTGGTTCGGATGGAATGACATCGATTGTTGGTACATTCAAACTGTACAAAGAACAGCCAATCGAAGCAGGCGCCCGGTTAGTTGACAAGCCTGATGTTATAAAATGGCAGACAATTTCATGGGAAGCAGTTGAAAAACAGGCAACCGAACCTGATGACGAAGGACTGAGAACTTATCATTGGCATCCATTATTATCGTTTGACATTGATTAGTACTTTTTATTAAAGGGTATTTGATAGAATCTATATCCCCGATTGGCGGATAACATTTTGGTAAGTTATTGCTGTCTGTACAAGAACAGAAGTATTTATATCCAGGCAAAATCAAAGATTATGAAAGTAATAAGAAAGATATCGGTGACAGTAATATTTATTATGATTTCATTTTGCAGCTGCGAACTGCTGGATAAGGAATTAAATTATATATCGGTAAAAGTAGATTTATGGGTGTATGTCACCGATAAAGATGGAAAGAAAATAAATGGGGCATCTGTAAATATGGTAATGATAAAGGATGGTGGAGAGAAGATTGAAGGGATTGGAACAACCGACGATCAGGGATTGACCCAGGCAATCGGGGTGTTTAAATTATACAGGGAGCAGCCTATCGAAGTCAGAGCATGGGTACTTGGTAAGCCTGAGAGTGTTAAAACCGGAACACTGGAATGGACTACGGCGGAAATAGGTGCAAGCAAACCTGATAAGGATGGAGTAAGAACATTTACCTGGTGGGCCACTTTAAATTTAAGGATTTAAGCCGAAGGATTATTTTTAGAAGCCATCCGGATTATTTAAACCTTAATTTGTTATCTTCGTTGGAGGATAAAAGGTTCAATAAATGGCTAAAACAAAAATTCTTTTCTTTGCCAGCAATCCTGGATCTACCGAAAAGCTCAGTCTGGATGAAGAAGCCCGTTCTATAGCAAGGAAAATAAGAGAAACAGATTACCGCGATTCACTCGAGTTCGTAACTAGCTGGGCTACGCGTCCTACAGATCTGCTCGATGAGCTCAATATCAATAAGCCAACGATTGTACATTTCAGCGGACATGGCTCAGGTGAAGAGGGTCTGATACTTTCTGATGATCAGGGTGGACAAAAATATCTCTCAGCCGATACGCTGAAAAGTCTGTTTTCTGTTGTTAATGACCATATTCGACTGGTTATCCTGAATGCATGTTACTCTGTGGTTCAGGCAGAAGCAATCGCTGAAGTTATCGATTGTGTCGTCGGGATGAAAAGCGAAATCGGGGATCAGGCTGCAATTACTTTTTCGGAATATTTTTACAGTGCTCTGGGGTATGGCCGCTCAGTTAAAGATGCATTTGAACAGGGCAAGGTGGCATTGTTGCTGGAAAATATTCCTGAAGAGGATATCCCCGTTCTGTTGACCAGGACAGGTGTTGATCCTGCTTCGGTAATGCTTGTCCAAAAGGAGCAACGGCCTCAGGATTTGATTGATGCATATCTGGCACTTGCACGGGATATGCTGAATGCCAATACCCGGGTTGAAAAAGCTCCACCTGCAAGGAAAGAAGCCATTGCACGTTACTATCAGAAAATATCAACCACTCTTAACCATGCCGAAAAGGAACTCAGGGCCAATCAGACACCCCATGGCGACTGCAGTAAAATGCGTGAATATGCCGAACAGTTGCCTAAAGCTATCGGTGATTATGTTGGTGAACAGACTGCAAGAGATCTTTCAGAAAGGTTGCTCGGGGCCTACCATGTTGAAGGTTTGCTGATGGAACTTGAAAATATGCCGAACAGGGAAGAACGGCTGAGAGACCTGGGTAAGGCTGCAGCATATTTCGAAGTTGCTGCCGATTCTCTCCTGGCAGGACTGTAAAAGAAATGTAAAACTTTTTCTTCCGGAACCGGAATTTTTCAGATTTCTGCTGAAAGTATCAGACCTTTATTCAATTCGAAGCGATCAGGCTCTCTTAAGCTTTTTCCTGTCCTTGTTCAATCTGAACTGCCAGTGCCTGACTCCAAAATATGACCAGTATGCTTCAATTAATCTGGTCTGAATATCACATAAATCATCAGAACATTGGATCAGCCTGCCATGAACAGTGCTCAGATTGTTGTAATTACTGATCGTCGGACTTTCAGAATAAGCAACTTTAATCTGTTCATATGCAGACCTGAGCTGCTCAAACTTCCTGTCAAGATCTCTGCATTCATTTGTAAGTCTTTCGACAGCTAACTCTTTAGCATCCATGCCTTTCTGCTTTTAAGTTTCACATCATTACAGGGTATTATATCATTCAGGAAACGAAGTATAAGACCCAAATCGGTAGTAAGTAGTTAGTTACATTATACGGGACAAATTGTATTGCGTTGTAAATATAATAACAATTTTTAGAAAAAACAAATAATTACCTATATAAGTTACAGAAAATAAGGTACATATTATAAACAGGGCAAATACGATGCTAAAGAAGTTTAGTAAACGCATTCCTGAACTGACTATGACCGGTCTCCAGCAGACCTGATTTATCATTTGTGTGCCTTAATGGCAACGCCGGTTTTTTATTTGAACAAGTACCAATGTTGTCGTCGGTTTATGGACTGTTTAATAGGAAAAAATTTAAATTTGTACATACCTCAAAAGTACAATAAACAGATTATTATTTTCTATAACAGTCAATAAATCAATACAAAAATGAAACGGGACGAGATCAGGATCTTTGCAGGATCATCAAGCCTGAAATTTGTAAACAAGATGTGTGAATACCTGGATATTGAACCTGGTAAATCAAAGACCTCTCATTTCAGGGAAGGTAATACCTATGTCAAGATAGAGGAAAACGTCAGGAACAAAGATGTTTATCTGGTTCAGACTATAGGACTTAACACCAATAATGCTTTTGTGGAACTTCTGTTCTGGATTGATTCCTTCAAGCGCTCCAGTGCGAATTCAGTCACAGTTTTAATGCCATACTTCAGTTATGCAAAGGCGGACAAGAAGGATGAGCCCCGGGTATCGATCCGGGCACGGGTCTGTGCTGATTGTATAGAGATTGCCGGAGCCGACAGGGTGATCACAATAGACCTTCACAGTCCACAGATCCAGGGATTCTTTAAAAAGCCGGTGGATAACCTGTATGCTCATCCCCTGCTTTGTGAGTTTATAAAGGCAAGGAACATTCCGGACCTGGTAGTTGTATCGCCAGATGCAGGATTCGCGAGGAACGCCCGCAGATATGCTTCATATCTCAAGGTCCCTGTATTTATCTGTGAAAAGACAAGAAAAGATCACTCAGAACAGGCTGAGGTAAGGGATCTTTTCGGCCCGGTAAAGATAAAAAATGCCCTTATTGTGGATGATTTTACAATTACATGCGGTACCCTGATTGAGACTGCAAATGTCGTAAGGCAAAAGGGGGCTGAGAAAATATATGCGATGGTAACTCATGCATTGCTGGATGACAAAGCAATTGAAGCTCTGGACAAAAGTAATATCTGCGAATTGATAGTCACTGATACCGTTGACAATCCAAGGATAAAGAATTGTAAGAAGATCACACAAATATCTGTAGCTCCGTTTTTTGCGGAAGCGGTAAAGATCATTGAAAATAAGGGATCATTAAGCAAGTTGTTCGATTCTCCTCCGAAGAAAATGCTGAAAAGCTGTTTCTGAAATTTCAAGGGGTCAATACCAGGATATTTAAAGATTAATTTCCGTAAATCGCAGGAATTACAGGAGGATATTTATGTATAAGAATTTAAAGCAGAAATACGGCAAGACAGCCCTGGTGGCCGGTGCATCTGAAGGGTTGGGTGCAGCATTTTCCGAATATCTGGCTGCAGAAGATCTTGACCTTATTCTATTAGCCCGCCGGCTGCAACCCTTGCAGCAGCTTGCTGAAAATCTGAAAAATAAATATAAAGTAAATGTAACCTGTATTTCATGTGATCTGGGAGACATTAATGCACCAAAAAAAATTGAAGCTGTGCTGACAGATCGTTCAGTCAATGTGCTGGTTTATAATGCAGCCATATCTTATATCGGACCTTTTGTTGATAATCCGGCTGAAGAGCATTCGTATGCTGCAAGGGTTAATATGATAACTCCCCTGAGTATGGTGCAGATGTTCGGGAGAAGGATGCTCTCCGGAAAAAAAGGTGCAATTATTCTTATGACATCAATGGCAGGATTCCAGGGAAGTGCTTATCTCGCTGTTTATGCTGCAACAAAAGCCTTTCTGAGGATACTGGCGGAAAGCCTCTGGTATGAATGGAAAAACAAAGGTGTTGATATCATTGGCTGTTGCGCCGGTGCAACTTCAACACCGGGATTTATAAGATCTGATCCCGCTCCTGCAGGGTTCTTTGCACCCGGGATTCTCACCCCGGAGAAAGTGGTTAAGGAGTGTTTCAGCAGACTTGGAAGACGACCGTCTTTTATTACGGGACGTAGCAACAGACTGGCGGCTTTCATTATGCACAGAATATTGCCCGGAAGGATGGCAATTAACATTATGGGAAATACTACAAAGAAGATATATCGCTTATAGGATCAGGATAAACCAGGATTAGCCCTAATTCAATAGATGAACGGAATTATCCTCCATTTTACTTCCTCCTTATATGTCTGCCATAGTTCCCCGTACTTGAGCGAACATCTCCTGCCATCGTCTATCTGCCTTGTGGCAAGAAAGATAATATAATATAAAGGATATAACCAGGGCCAGATAAGCATTGGATATCCGGTGCTCAGGGCTATTCCGGATGCCATCAGTATCTCTCCAAGGTAATTGATGTGCCTGCTTAATCCCCAGAATCCGTTTACCAGCAGAGTCTTGTTTCCGTCAGTAATTATCCCTGGTGTTATTCCGAGAAATGATTTTACCGGGTCCTTTTTGAAGAAATACTTCTGCATATTTGCTCCCCGTGCCATTATCCAGCCTGACAGGAAAATTATTACAGAAACTACCGACAGCCATCCCGGTGACCGGGGAGCCGGAAGATCCGCTGTGGACCACAATGGTATTGCATAAAAGAATGAATAAAATACAATGCAACCCCAGCCAAGTTTAAAACCAATTCTTTCAGCAAAAATGTCATAGGTATACAGATGAACTCTTTCGAAGAGAAGATAATCAATTACAAAAAAGGTTAATAAACAGGCGCTCAGGATTATGTTTGGCGAAGAATTGTCTCCAAAGGTTAAAAGGTGGTGAGAGGTAATACTCAGTACGTTAAGCTCCAGCATTATAGCTCCGAAAAGGTACAGCCACATTTTCAGGTCGACTCTCCCGCCCCATATCTGTATATTTTCAGCCCTTCCGAAAAACAGATCGGCAGGAAAAGATTTTTTTACCGGAGGATATTTCAATACAACTACAAGAGAAAAGAATACCCCAAAGAAAAAGGCACCTGCCAGGCTGTACCACCGGTAAGTGTAAAGAAAATCATAAGGAACAATTTTGAAATGCCCCAGAATAAACCAAAGAAGTAATATCACAATCATTACATAAATACCATTAATATGATATTTCATTTTTTCAGCAGAACCGGGCCTGGTAATATAACCTGTGATCCATATTCCGGGTAGAAGAGCATTCAGGAACCAGACCATGACGGCAATAATAAAAGGGGCAAGAAATCCGGAAATTTTGTCCATGTTAATTTTTACTTTTTAATTATCTGTCAACTCCGGCAGGTCTCTATAACATATTGAGAGTCTGCGGTTATTTTATCGAAGAACCAGGGGGACAAGAGAAATGATCCTTGTCTTTCCTGATCCTGTCAGGTATTTTACCAGTTTATTCAATTACAAGAATTTCATATATATCCACCTTGTCGATTTTAACTTCAACTTTTCCGTCATTAAAAGTAAAGCTGCATGTCTTTCCCTCCGGCTGCAGTGTGATTTTTGCCGGTTTACTTTTGCAACGGATTGATAGTTGGAGTGGACCAACCGGTTCTATTGACTGGATTATCCCTGCACCTTTGTGGTCACCGGAGGAATTTACCAGATGTACCATTTTTTTACCTTTCAACTGGCTGATGGACACATCAATCCAGGGTGATCCGGTGATTTCCACCAAAGGATCCGGAAACAGTGTATGGACGGCTGTTTTTAACTGTTCTCTTAGTTTTTCATTGCCGCTTTTCTCATATTCTTCTCCTATAGCTGAAGGTAAGAAACCTATCTTTCCCTGTTCCAATGATCTGGATACAAATCCGTTGCCCTGTATTTGCATACCGGTTAATTCAGCAAATTGCTCTGATGTTTCCTGACCAATTACCAGCAAATTCCCGCCACCTCTGGCATAATCCACCAGATCGGCGCAAAATGCAGGTGAAATGTTTTTCCATTCCGGGATCACAATGACTGGGAACCTGCTCATGTCGGGTGCCAATATCCCTTCGCTTACCAGATCGACGCTGTACTGGCTTTCGAGAAGGCACTGAAGTACACCCTGGGATTGACCCTTATATTGCGGGAATAAGCTCCCCGCATTGTGATGATAGTCACTTGTTGACAGCAGAAGAGCGACCTGAGGGATCTGTACCGAATGATGACACCAGGGCTGCCGTGCGCGGGCAAATTTTGCCACTTCCTCCATGACCTGCATTTCGTCCAGCCGTACTGAACCATCGCGGTTCTGTGTGAAATAGGCCTGAAATCCGCCACCCAATGCCAACACGATAGCTGCTTCGCGTTTCAGTTGCACGGCAGGTTTTTGTTCACGCGGAAAAGGATTGTATGAAAAACTCCATGCCATTAAATCCCACGGCATACCCTGATGGGCCAGATAACGGCCCGCAAAACGTGCGGAATTTACACTGTTATTCGGTGAATAGTCGCCCGACAGAAAATCGAGCGCCACAGAAACCGGTTCCGGCATATGATGTGTGAACGCCCAGTTGCTGCAAATCTGAAAATCAGGAAATTCAGACCGCACAGATGCCACATAATGGCGTAAATATTTACGAAACCCTTCGCGGTTGAATTGCATCCATTCATACCAGTGAGGATCGGCAGCCGATTTGGGTATGTCATTGATTCCGGCCGATTCGCGGAACAGACGCAATGCCTTTTCTCCATAATCCGGAATGGTCGCCCAGCATTCGCCATCCACCCATACACCGTCCACATTGTAATTGCCGGCCAATTCTTTCAGCTGCGGAACAAGCAGCTGATCGACATAAGTCCCGAAGACAGACGTTTTTTCCTTGTCGCGGGTTCCGTCAGCTTGTATTGCCGCCCATTCAGGATGCAGTTCGATAGCACGTGTATCCCACACACCCGAATAGTGCATGTAGAGGGCTACACCGTTCCTGGCGGTCACTTCGCGCCAGATACGCAGCGGATCACCCACAAACCCGGGTGCACGGTTTCCTACTTTCGTCGGATAACTCGTATATCCGGCATGTCCCTTGCAATCAGTTTGAATATAATCAGGTTGTACCCTGTCTATAATTGTTTGTACCATTTCCGGAGTTGTATTTTTCCCGACTTCATTGCAATCACTGCCTGCATGAAAGTCGAAATGAATGCCGAGAAAACTCTGGTCCCGACGCAAGCGCTCCGGCTCCTGGCTCCATATCTTCGTTCCGGTGAATAAAACCGATATTGAAATCAATAAAATAATCTTTTTCATATAAATGATAATTTATAAGTGATCAATGTCTCTTCCTTCTCTCCCCATCACCTTTTCACCTTCTCTCCCATCTCCCTTTCACCTCTTCGCCTTTTCTCCTCATGGGGGGGGGGGGGGGGGGGGGGGGGGGGGGGGGGGGGGGGGGGGGGGGGGGG
>CAYPHL010000155.1:0-8047 GCA_964410385.1 uncultured Rikenellaceae bacterium
GGCACACGCCAGCCCACCGGGCACAATTTGCCGGTGCTCACTGTATACCAATTGTACAATGCCCCATAATTGTTTTTATTTGTTGTTGCATCATTATTATACCAGCAGTACGCAGGCGTTGTCAGATTCCAGTTAGTCTCTGCAAGAGGTATTCCTGTAAAATCATTATACTTAGTGGTTTTCAGGTTTTCACCCATCCATAAAAGACTGCCAATCTGTACTACGGGATAATTGTTGCCGTCTCCATCAGTAACGGGTACAAAATTAAAAGTGATTACCTTGGATTTTGTTGGTACATCTGTGACAATAGTGCTGTAATTACCGGAAACAGCTGTCAGTTTTAGTCTGTCTCCTGTAGTATATTGCATTATTATTTCTGAGGCTTCACCTTTTGAATCACTTACCTTCTCCTGCAACGCCAGGGTATTTTCGTATTCTATCCCGGCTGCTTTATTTCCGGAACCCAGGCTTAGTAATCTGCCACTGAAACTGTATCTGTCCGAACAGATCGTTACCATAAAAAAACCTCGTGCTATCCCTTCAATTTGATATATGTGCTTACCTTGTGACAGCAGATCCTGTTTTTGTACTATTTTTCTGCCTGAAATATCATAGATAGTAATGAGCGCTTCTCCCGTTTCCGGCAGGAAAAACTGCATTTTAGCAAGATCTTTCATTGGATTTGGATAGAAGAAAATACTACCTGAACCATCTGGTCCGACAGTTTCGACACCAGTGACAACTGCCTTAAGATGAAGGACATCTGTCCCATTTAGCATAGAACTGGTACCCTGGTTAAGATTTTCAATCTTTACGGTACCGACTGTATTACTGGCACCCTCGCCTGCAAAGGTAATCAGATAATCCTGAGCCGTGAGGTCATTTATCGAAACAAAAAGAATAATTGCCGATATGATTGCAATTGATTTCAAAGAAGCATCTGATGTTTTCATAAAAATATTTTTAAATTTCTCTGTTAAATACTTCCCGATACTTTATAGCTGATAACCAAATTTACGCTAATTATTTGATATAAATAGTTGTAAAGTCTTACTAATTTCCGGGAAATCTTAGCCCCTTTGATAAATTTATCCCTTTCGTTCCAAAAAGCAAACTGGCGATGTTATTCTCTCCAAATTTGAACATACTCTTTGCCCTAAGCCTTTACAATGTGACTATTACCCGGATCTGTAAGAAAATAATCAGGAAGAATACGAAATAACACCGGGAAAAACAAATGCAATAATCCTGTTTGTTTCCTTGTTGACCCTCCCTGCTGAGCTTTGGCAGCGCCGAAGAAAGTATCATTAGTCCCGAAAACTCAAAAAAAATCAATGAACTGATTCAGAGCATAACGAAGAAAACGATATTTTTTTGGGATAATTTCTTTACTTTTACATCATAATACCTGATTTTAAGATATTTAATAAACATACCCCATGAAACCCCTGACACTTATTTTGGCAACACTTGCCATAATGCTCATTTTATTCTCCTGCAGAAAGAACGCTGTCAAAGACAGGGAAAATATAATCAGCACCGAGCATGAATTTGCTGAAATGGCCGGTGAAAAAGGCATTGCCGAAGCATTTTATCATTATGCTGCCGACAGTGCTGTTATCCTCCGCGGCGGAAAACTCATAAAGGGAAAATCTTCTATAAAGGATTACTACCTTAAGAACCTGAAGCCCGGTACCAGACTATTATGGGAACCTGATCATGTCGATGTATCGGGAGACCTGGGCTATACCTGGGGAAAATACATTCATATGGTGCCAGACAGTACAGGCAAAATTACCAAATCACACGGGATCTTCCATACAGTCTGGAAAAGACAGCCGGACGGCAACTGGCGTTTTGTCTGGGACTGATATGTTAAAATAGTGTGTTTATAATTAATACCAGAGGTATACCTGTCCCTCTCAGCCGGTCTCAACTGAAGTGATTCTCAATCCCTGACTTACAGACAAATATAATTTGATTTGTATTTGCACTTTATGTAAATTTGTGTTTAAACCAAACAATCAGATGTTGTTTCTGTTTAAGTGAATCAAATTGCCGGGGAAAAGCCACATATATAATTCCTTGTTCCTCTGTACAGATTTTAAAACGGATACTCCGACTGAAAATATTAAGAAGTTCAATTCATAAATCATTAAAGCAGGTAAATTATGAAGAAGCTATTCATCTTTGCAGTTTTTGTTGTATACTTTTTATCCGCCTTAGCCCAGGTACCTCAGAAAATAAGTTACCAGGCTGTTATAAGGACCAGTAGCGGACAACTGGCAGCTGACCAGGATGTAGGCATGAGGATAAGTATACTTCAGGGAAGTTCTTCCGGAACAGCTGTTTACCAGGAGATTTATAATCCCAATCCTCACACCAATTCAAACGGTCTTGTCACCATAGAAATAGGAGGAGGTATCCCAATATCCGGAACTTTTTCTTCGATTAACTGGCCTTCCGGATCATATTACCTCAATACTGAAACTGATCCAACTGGTGGAACAAACTATTCACTTACAGGCACATCACAGCTAATAAGTGTACCATATGCATTTTATGCAGATAAATCGGGTGAATCAGATCCGGTCTGGACAGGAACGTCAGGCAATTACTATACAAAGAGCAATATGCATACAGCAACACAGGCGCAACTGCACTGGAATAACCTTACCAACGTTGATGCCGATATTCTGGATCTGGCTGATGGATCACTGACCGGATCCAAAGTGGGTACAGGTATTCCTGTAGCAAATATTTCAGGACTGGGATCACTGGCAACACTCAACACAGTTGGTTCTGACCAGATAACCAACGGTACAGTAACCTCGACAGATATTGCCGATGGAACCATAACAAGCGCAGATGTATCAACAATTGGGGCCGACAAGATATCCGGTATTTCAGCATCAGTCATACCAAGAAGTAATGGAAGTAATCTGGTCAACGGATCTATATGGGATTTCGGAACTTATGTGGGTATTGGTACATATAACTCGGGCACCAAGTTATTAGTTCAAAGTCTTGAAAGTGGGAAATCCTATGGAATCCAGGCAATTAATGGTGGAAGTAACGTGTTAAACTATGCCATTTATGGTAATGCATATTCCGGGACAAATATCAATTACGGGGTATACGGTAATGCCACAGGGACAACCGGAAATTATAATTATGGCATATATGGAAATGCATCCAGCTCATCCACAGGAGTATCTCATGCATACGGGGCAGTTACATATTCAAACGGTACAGGTACAGATAACAGGGGTATATATGCATTAGCCTATAATGGTGTTACAAATTGCGCTATCTATGCAGTAGCAAGCGGTGGAACAACCAACTGGGCCGGCTATTTTCTGAATGATGTTTTTCTTGGAGATGAAATCCGTGCCCCAAATTTAGCATCCTCTGCCGGAACCTCTTTGGTTATTGATGCTTCAGGATGGATCCGGAAACTTTCCTCTGATGCACGTTTAAAGGAAAATATTTCCCCGCTCTTCAGTTCACTTGAAAAAGTGATGAAACTTGAAGGAGTAAGTTTTAACTGGAAATCGGACGGTTCTCCGGATATTGGATTTGTTGCCCAGGATGTTAAGAAAGTAATTCCAGAACTTGTTATCACTGACAGCAATGACGGGACTATGAGCGTGAAGTATCTGAGTATGATTGCCTTACTTACGGAGGCAATAAAGGAACAACAGAGTAAGATTGACGAACTACAGAAAAGATTAGATAAACAATTAAAGCATCCAAAAAGCCGTAAGTGACCATACACTTTCAGTTGTGATCCTGGGATTAGCATCAAGATTCCCTGTTATAGAGTGAATGTGACTTATTAGAAAGGTAATAATATGAATCTGCTACCCTATAACGTCAATTGTCGACCGAAACCGGATGTACTTTTGGATTTGAGTCATCCTTATCATCCATGTTGGTCACATAGCCCCGTGGTGCACTGCATGCCTGAAACGGTCTGGCCGGATCCCCAAATCCATCCCCGTCTTCATCCCTGTAAAATGTGATCACCGGACAGTTCCCGGCATCAAGGGTCTGGCTCAGGGCACGAAGCAGGGAAAGATCACTTGTAGTATCAGAGGCAATTTCCCATATCATAATTCCCCCAAGTTTATTTTTTGCCAGAAGGGTCTTTTTTACCATGGTGGGGATCCCGTTATAATAAAATCTTCTTTCAATCGAATCCTGATAAGCAAATAAAAGGTTTTCCTTTATTATTGCTTTATAGGAAATGTATCTGGCAGGTGGTTTAAAGTCAAATCCATAGAAGGGAACACCGAGGGTTATCCGGTCAGCAGGGATTTTCTTTTCACCGGTCCAGAAAATAATTGCCTCCTCTGCGTAGGAATAAGGTGAATGCGGACCGATATCATCCGGTAGCCAGATCCCTGTTTTATCATAAACCATAACGTTTATAAAATCATATGCTTCGAGGGCTTCCTGTCCGACAGCTTTGTGCAGATCAGTGGCCCCGAGAGCCGATGTTATCCCTTTTCCCCTGGAATGAAGCGCTTCTCTCAGCTCAATAACAAAAGGATCATATGTATCCCCCAGATAAGGCAACAGATTCCATTCAATATCAACATCAACACCGTCGAGATCATTTGCTTCAGTATAGTCAAGTATCTTTTTAATAAAAGCTGATCTGTTTTCAGGCAGTAACAGATTTTTCCATATGACAGTATCCGGTCTTCCTCCTCCCGCCAGAGAAATGAATACTTTAAGGTTCAGATCATGACCTCTCTTAACAACCGGCCGGATATCAGCATGACCGTCGGCAATAAGATTCCCTTCAGGATCAGGGTTGGCGAAAGCTAAATTAAGGTAGGTCAGTCTTTCAAGCTCAATCAGATCAAGCTTGTCAAAATTTCCCGTGGAAAGATATCCTACCACTTTGAATGTAGTATCCGGCACATAAATATCCGGTCCGTAACCGGATGCCCTGTTTGTACACGATGAACAGATTATAATACCCAGATAAAGGTATAAGAACGGATTGCTGATCAGTAGTTTCATTTATATATTTGATTATCCTTTTATAAATGTTAAAATTGATGTTCAAACAGAAAACATAAAGTTAACGAATTTATTACTAAATGGCAGCAAGCGGGCTATTGGGCTGTAAATAACAGGTGTGCCGGCTGCAACGGCCGGTCCGGAATAACTATCTGGTCCTATTACCTGTTGCAGGAATTAAAAAAGTCGAAAGAACAGCAATTATTAAAGTGAATAAGAAGGTCATGAGTCGTGCCGGAATTCCTTTTGAAATAAAAGATGAGGAAATAACCGGAAGAGTATTTTCTCTTCCGGTCAGGTCAACTTTTTCAATTATCGCTTTTTCCAGTTTTGCTGCGCTGATAAATTTTAACTTGTCCAGCTCCATAAGCCTGACTGCATCATCGTGCTGAATGATCTGCTGACTTACCAGCAGGTCAGTCTTGTTCTGAGTGACCCTGTAATTCTGTTCATACCCGCCGCTTATCCAGAATATTGTAAACAGGAGTCCCGAAATAACTGTCACTATTGCCGCCCTGCCATGGTATCTTTTCCAGAAGAGTGTAAAAAGAATAACCACCGAGAAAGTACACCCGATGCCTGCCCATACATAACTTACAATTGTAAATATCAGTTTGGATGGTGAAATATATGAAAGTCCAAGTGCAACAATGGCCACCACCGCTGTTGTTATACGCTGCTTTCTCAGGGTTCGTGAATGATCCTCTGCTTCCCCCGGCAACTCTCTCTTCTTTAATATGCTTTCCGATAATTCTGTGGCCGATAATATCAGAAGTGAATCGGCAGTTGATACCATCGCAGCAACAGCTCCGGTAATCAGAAGAGCTGCAAGTACCGGGGGAAATAACTTCAACATTACGCTGGGCATTACATACTCAGGATCGTTCAGTCCGGCAGGACCGAACAATGCCAGCCCTATCCATCCGATAGAAAGAGCTCCGATATATGCAATTATTGTCCAGATAATACCGATATTTCTTGCAATCCCTGCCTGCTTTGAATCTTTTATAGCCATAAACCTGACACTCAGCTGCGGAAGTCCTCCCAGATATCCGAAAAACCAGCTGAATCCTCCTGTGATTATCAGTCCTGCCCCAAACCCCCTCACAGCTCCTGTAAGTGAGGTATAGGTCTCCCCCGATCTGACAAGCGCCTGAGGAATACCTGAAGCAAAGACATCCGGATTATTCATAATATAAATAATTCCGACAACCGGACCTGCAATAAGAGCGATTATCATCAGTATAGCCTGGACAACATCCATATAAACAACACTCCTGAAACCTCCGTAAATTGCATATGGAATGATAACAGCCGCGGTTATTATCACACCGTATACAGGCTTTAATCCAAACAGTATATAAAAGGTCTTGCCTCCACCCAGGAATTGTGCGCCTATATAAAAAAAGAAAAAGAATACTATTACCAGGCTTGAGATGGTCCGGAGCGTTCTGCCCGGTTTACCATGCTTAGCTTCCAGGTATTCCGTGAAAGTTGAGACATTATACTTTTCAGCTTCATCCCTCAGTCGCCATGCCAGGAAAATCCATGCTGAAATAATACCCGCGACACAGCCGATGGCGGTCCAGATCTCAGTGAGTCCTGTTGCATAAGCTGCTCCGGGAAGTCCCAGTAATGCCCACGACGATTCTCCTGCTGATCTTTCTGACAGTGCAGCAGCCCAGCCCGGCAACTTCCGTCCTGCAATAGCATAATCTGATCCGGTCTTTACCTTCCTGCCCTGGTATAAAGCCAACAGGTTACAAAAGACAAGATAAATCACCACAACAAGCAGCATTACAATCTGATTATCCATAGGGAATGAATTAATCAGGTCAAAAATAGTAAAAGGTTATGGATTATTTCTCCTGGTCTTTTCCAGTTTATTTCTCTGCATGCAAGATGAATTTGTGGTCTGTCCACCCCTCCTTAAAAAATGTGGATACTTTTATCCCCGAAACTTCTGCTAATGAAAACCATGCTTCTTCACCCTGCATCAATGCATGGTTCTGTATTTCTTAAGTATTTCTTTAGTGCTCATTTGAAAATCAATATACTGAGTACGGTTAAAAGGAGTCTCGCTGCCGGAATTCTTTTCCGAAAGCTTCCCCCGGAATTCCCCGATTGACCTGTAGTTGCCGGAATCCATCCATTCCCCGATCTCCTGAAGTATCTTACCAATTACATCTGTCTGGTTAAGATATATTGTACTAACAATCTGAACACAGTCAGCCCCTGCCAAAAGCAATTTGACTACATCTTCACCGTTAAAAATTCCGGAGTTTGCACATATTGAGGCCCTGATATTGCCATAAAGCAATCCTGCAAAACGCAGAGGAAGACGCTTATCTTCCGGGTTACTAAGATTATACGGGAAGCGGTGCGTCTGTTCATAAATGTCAATATCGGGCTGGAAGAGCCGGTTAAATAATACAAATCCGTCGGCCCCCTGTTTGTCAAGATCAGATATGAGCCTCACAGGATTTGTATAATACGGGCTCAGCTTTACAGAAACAGGGATTTTAACTGCCGACCTGACAGCATTGAGGATCTTTATCTGTTTCTGTTCAATTTCACCGTACTCCTTTTCTTTCTTCTCCGGAACAGTATAAAAATTCAGCTCAATTGCATCTACCCCGGTTTCCTCTATCTTTAAGGCGTACTCTACCCAGGACTCGTCATATACTGCATTGAGGCTCGCTATTACCGGTATTGAAAGGGTTTCCTTTGCACGTTTGAGATTCAATAAATGATATCCCGGATAAGAAAGATCCGATTTGGAGCCGGGAAATAAAGTAACCATTTCAGCATTACGCTCTTCATATTCTGTCCTCAGCTCATGTAATTCAAGATTTTCAAGATGAATCTGCTCTTCGAAAAGTGATTTGTAAACAACAGCTGCGGCACCTGCTTTTTCAATCTTCTGAAGATTCTCCGTTTTCAGGGTAAGATTGGATGCTCCGACTATCACCGGATTTTTTAGTTCCAATCCCATGTAATTTGTTTGTAAATC
>CAYPHL010000156.1:0-6257 GCA_964410385.1 uncultured Rikenellaceae bacterium
TAAAATCGGCAGACGTGATTTCCTTAAAAAGAGCACTGCTGCCACGGTGGCTTTTTCAATAATCCCAAGGTATGTTCTTGGCGGTAAGGGTTATACAGCCCCAAGCGATCAGCTTACCAAAGGTATAATCGGAGTAGGAGGAATGGGTCGGGGTCATATCGGGTATGAAGGACGTCTGCTGGCTGTATGCGATGTCGATAAGAATCATCTTGCCCAGGCAATCGCCCAGGCAGGAGGAAATATTACGGGATATCACGATTTCCGGGAACTGATAGCCCGGGATGATATTGATGTCGTACATATTGCCACACCGCCTCACTGGCATGGTATTATGGCAAAGATGGCCGCTGAAGCAGGAAAGGATATCTGGTGTGAAAAGCCGATGACGAGAACCATTGGCGAGGGAATTAAAGTAGTGGAAGCTGTGCAGAAATATGGCAGGATGTTCCGCCTCAATACCTGGTTCAGGTTTAAAGATCAGTTCTATGGAATGAATACGGAAGTAAAACCCATTAAGAAACTGGTGGACAGCGGAGCTCTTGGATGGCCCCTTAAGGTAACCGTCAGCGGTATAACCGGTTATGACTGGAAATTTTACTGGAGCGGTCTGCATAATCTGAAGCCTGAACCGGTTCCGGCTGAGCTTGATTATGACTTCTGGCTGGGACCGGCCCCGTATAAACCCTATAATGTGGAAAGGGTCCATTCGAAATTTCGGGGATACTGGGATTATGACGGCGGAGGATTAGGCGATATGGGCCAGCACTATCTCGATCCGGTTCAGTATTTCCTGGGGAAAGATGAAACTGGACCGGTGTCGGTAGAGATCGATGCTCCTCAGCAGCACTATGATGCCGTCGGCTCATGGAGAAGGATAACCTATACTTATGCTGATGGATGCCAGATAATTCTTGACGGTGAGAATAGGGACAAAAATGCTGCATATATAGAGGGGCCGCATGGTAAGCTGTTCAAAGGATTCAAATCAGATATAAAGGATATTGATAAGCTTCTTGCCTCGCTGCCCGATCCGGAACCCCAGATAACCACATTCTCGGAATCGGTGAGGACAAGACAGAAGTTTGCCCTTAATGAGGCTAATGGCCACAGGTCGTGTTCGGTTGTGAACCTGGGTATAACAGCCCTCCGGCTTGGAAGGAACCTGAGATATGATCCTGCAGCCCAGAGGTTTGTTGATGATGATGGAGCCAACAGGCTTATTGATCAACCTATGCGTGATCCCTGGAGAATCTGAAATAAAAAATTTGAAAATTTGAAAATTTGAAAATTTGAAAATATGAAGATCAAGAAATTATTTTTCGCGTGTTTGTCTTTCCTGATGATTTCGGTCATATCGTTTTCCCAGGATAAGCGAACTCTCGAAACCAAAGTCGCTGACCTGCTGGCTCAGTTCCCTGCTACCAGTCTTGCTTATACGGATAAGCTTATGGAAGATATGGCAGGACTAGGTGAAGCCGGTCTGAAGCAGATCTGCGATCAGATAATCCCGGCCGGTACAGGGGATGATACAAAAGCCCGGTTTGCAATTGAGACATTCTCGAGGTTCCTTTCAGGTAAAGGACGGGAGACAGGAAGAAAAATATGGGAGGAGATATGTATATCTTATGCTTCAGGGAGGAAAGATCCCGGAGTGAAAGACTTCTTCATTAAACAATTGCAGCTGATAGGCAGTGAAAAGGCCGCCCTGGCACTGAAGATATTTATTGCTGACAAGGAAAACTGTACATCTGCTATATCAGCGATTACGGCAATTGGTGGGGAAATAGCCGAACAGATCTTTTCAGAGTCGCTCACGAACGCGGATCTGTCCTGTGCTGCTGCAGTTATGAATGCACTTGCTTCAATGAGATCGAAAAAAGCAGTAAAAGAATTTATCTATTGGTCAGGTGTGGAGAATCCCAATACCAAAGCTTCTGCATATAATGCCCTTGCCATGAGTGGAACAGCGGAAGCCCTGCCTGTTCTTCTTAAAGCAGCCAGAAGCTATGGTTACCGCTGGGAAAGGACAGGGGCGACAGCTTCCTTGATAAATTATGCCAATACAGCAGGTCTGAATGGTGATATAAAGACCATGGATAAGATATGTAAAATGCTGATCAAAAAATGTAATGACAAGCTTACTTTACATAACAAAGCAGCAGCTCTGAAAACCTATGTCAGTTTTCACGGAGCCGATGCCTTGTCAGATATCCTGAAAGCGGCCGGTCATCCCGATGCCAGATACCGTAATGCTGCCATTGCTCTGACAGATATGTTGAAAGGAAGCGATGTTACCGGTAGATGGATTGAATACTTCCCGAAAGCTATTCAGGAAGCTAAACCGGAAATCATAAGGATGCTTGGGAAAAGGGGTGATGAAAAGGCTCTCGGATTGATAAGTGCTTCTCTGAATGATCCGGACTCTGCTGTCAGAAAAGCCGCCTCGGAAGCAATTACCCTGCTAAGCGGCAAAAACGCTGTTCCGGAACTGATAAGCTATATGATGAAACAGGATTCTGATAGTGACCAGGAAGCCGTAAGATCAGCTCTGAAAAGTATCTCCGGTGACAAGGAGATTTCAGGACTGAAAGATGTACTGAAGAACGGACCTCCGGCAGCTAAAATAAGTGCCATTGAATTGATGGCCTGGAACAGAAATAATGATCATTTAAGCGAAATCCTTCCTCTGGCATCATCACAGGATGAGAAGGTAAAAGCTGCTGCCTTCAAAGCCCTGAAGGAGCTTGCAGGCGAAGGAGACCAGGAAGTGCTGATAGGCCTGCTCCGTTCGCTGGTGAATTCTAAGTTCAGTTCTGAGATACAGCAGGCGATTGCCGTCTCTGCAAATAAATCCGCTGATACAGAAAAAAGATCCGGACAGATACTCAAAGCTATGGATGGATCAATCGATAAGAAACTTCTTATTCCGGTTCTTGCAAAGACAGGTGGAAGGAAAGCCTTATCGGCTGTGCTGAACGAATTCGAAAATGGTAATCCTGAAATGAGGGAAGTATGTTTCAAAGCTCTTACATCATGGACTGATTATTCGGCATCTTCTGCATTGTACGAAATATGCGCATCAGGAAACAAAACATATGAGGCACCTGCTTTCGAAGGATATGTCACACAAATAAAAAATGCCGTCATATCGGATGAACAGAAACTTCTTCTTTACAGGAAGATAATGCCTTATGCCCTGTCGGCTGAACGTAAGAATCAGATCCTGACAGAACTGGGCAAACTGAAAACATACCAGACTCTCTTTCTTGTTGGCGATTATCTTGATGATCCTGCCACTTCTGCTACTGCTGCAAAATCAGCAATGTACATTGCACTGCCTTCTGTTTCCGAAACGGCAGGGATGTACGGGGTAAAAGTCAGGGAAATATTAAATAAAGCCCTTATAAAAATTGCAGGCCAGGAGAGCGAATATGACAGGGAAATGATTAATAAATATCTCATGTCGATGTCGGCCGACGAAGGATTTGTCCCGATGTTCAATGGTAAGGATCTCACCGGCTGGCAGGGTTTAGTTGAAAATCCGCTTACACGTGCAAAGATGAAACCTGCCGAGCTGGCAAAAAAACAGGCTGAGGCTGATAAAAAAGTCCCTCTGAACTGGAGTGTGAAGGATGGAAGTATCTGGTTTAACGGCCGCGGGGATAATCTCTGCTCGATAAAAGAATACGGCGATTTTGAGTTGCTTGCCGACTGGAAAATTACAAAGGAAGGCGACAGCGGTATATACCTGAGAGGAACCCCACAGGTACAGATTTGGGATACATCACGTGTTTCAGTGGGGGCTCAGGTCGGATCGGGCGGACTTTACAATAACCAGACAAATCCTTCAAAACCTCTTAAGGTTGCAGATAATCCTGTCGGGGAATGGAATACATTCAGGATCATCATGATAGGGGAAAAAGTATCGGTATGGCTTAATGGAGAGCTTGTGGTGGATAACGTAACAATGGAGAATTACTGGGACCGGAAGATCCCGATCTTCCCGAAGGGTCCGATAGAACTGCAGGCACATGGCACCGACCTTGCATTCCGTGATATCTATGTAAGGGAGATCAGTGAAAAGGAATATAATCTGACACCTGAAGAAAAAGCTGAAGGATTCGTGGCATTGTTCAACGGGAGAAATCTTGACAACTGGACAGGGAACAAGGAATCATATGTTGCAGAAGACGGGATGATAGTGATAAGGCCTGATAAAGGAAGCGGCGGGAATCTATATACCGAAAAGGAATACAGCGATTTTATTTTCCGGTTCGAATTTCAGCTTACACCCGGGGCAAACAACGGACTGGGTATAAGGGCGCCTCTGACCGGCGATGCTGCTTATGTCGGAATGGAACTGCAGATCCTTGATAATACAGCCCCCGTATATGCAAACCTTCAGCCATACCAGTACCATGGATCAGTGTATGGTGTGATTCCGGCAAAGAAAGGATTCCTGAATCCTGTCGGCGAATGGAATTATGAGGAAGTGATCGTTCAGGGTACACAAATAAAAGTGATCCTTAACGGAACAACCATTGTGGATGGGGATATTGCCGGACCGCGAGATAACGGAACTATGGATCACAATGAACATCCGGGATTAAAGAATAAATCCGGTCATATAGGATTTCTCGGACACGGTTCTGTGGTAAATTTCCGTAACATTCGAATTAAAGACCTTTCACAATAAAACTTCTTCTCTGTGTCCCTCTGTGAATCCTCTGTGAAACTCTGTGTAATAAAAGAATTTCAAGAACTTACACAGAGTTACACAGAGATTACACAGAGATCCACAGAGTTCCAAAACCCAAATTACAAATGAAAACCCGCATTATCATTTTTTCACTGTTATTTATAGTTACCTCTTGCTCGGAGATCAAGCCGCCCGAACCATTCGGGCCGGTACCATCTGAAAGGCAGCTGGCATGGCATCAGCTGGAATATTACATGTTTGTTCATTTCACGGTAAACACATTTACAGATAAGGAATGGGGCTACGGTGATGAAAAGGAATCAGTATTCAATCCTTTGGAACTGGACTGCCGCCAGTGGGCAAAAGTGGCAAAAGATGCAGGTATGAAGGGAATAATTATTACAGCAAAACATCACGACGGATTTTGTCTCTGGCCTTCTGAATATACTGATCATTCGGTAAAGAATTCCCCATGGAAAAGCGGGCAGGGTGATGTCCTTCGTGATCTGAGAAAAGCATGTGATGAATTCGGACTTAAAATGGGCGTTTACCTTTCACCATGGGACCGGAACAGCGCTGTATACGGCACTCCTGAGTATCTTGTTTATTACCGGAACCAGCTGCGGGAGCTTCTGACAAATTATGGCGATATATTTGAGGTATGGTTCGACGGTGCAAATGGTGGTGACGGATATTATGGCGGCGCCCGGGAAACAAGAAGGATTGACAATAAGACTTATTATGACTGGCCCAATACCCATAAAATCGTCAGGGAATTGCAGCCGGCTGCAGTCATGTTCAGTGATGCGGGACCGGATATACGATGGGTAGGTAATGAAAGCGGAATGGGCAGTATAACCAACTGGTGTCTTCTCAGGAGAGATGAGTTATGGCCGGGAGGCAATTTTGCGTCAATCCTGGGCGAAGGACATGAAGACGGTAATTACTGGGTACCTGCCGAGGTTGATGTATCAATCCGCAGAGGCTGGTTCTATCACCCGTCGCAGGATTCTCTTGTGAGATCTCCTGAAAACCTTATGGAATTATACTATTCTTCAGTAGGAAGGAACAGCAATCTCCTTCTGAATATTCCTCCCGACAGGAGAGGCTTGCTGCATGAAAATGATGTGAAATCACTGATCGCTTTCAGGGAACTCAGGGAAAAAGAGTTTGCAAATGAACTTGCCAAAGGCAAAAATGCCAAAGCCTCTTCCTCAAGGGGTAAGGAGTACAGGCCGGGAAATACAATTGACGGGAATCCCGAAACTTACTGGACCACCCCGGATGATCAGACAACAGCTGAGATAACGATAGATCTTGGACCGGAAACTGAAGTGAACAGGATACTCCTGCAGGAATATATCAAACTCGGACAGCGTGTTAAGGCATTCAAAGTGGATGCCTTGATCGACGGTGCCTGGAAACAGGTCGTTGAAGGAACAACAATAGGGTATAAGGTTATTAGGAAATTTCCTGTAATCAGTACCTCAAAGATCAGGCTTACAATAGGTGAGTCCAAAGCTTGTCCGGTTATTTCGAATATTGAGTTGTACAGGGC
>CAYPHL010000156.1:6357-8020 GCA_964410385.1 uncultured Rikenellaceae bacterium
TGCAAAGCAGGTTGTCGGGCAACAGGCAGGGAGTAACGCCAGGAATCTTTATGCCGCAACAACTTACGAATGTGCGGGAATTTATTATAAGACAACCGAAGCGGGTCCATGTAAAATCCGTTATAAAGAAGTTAAAGAAGGAACCTGGAAACCTGGACTTGATCTGGTTTATGATTCACGCGACGGAGAGTACAGGGGCAGTATCGTAGCTCTTAAACCCGATACTGAATATGAAGCCGAGCTTGAAACATCATCCGGCAGAACACGGCTGGAGCTGAAAACAAAAAGCGATGTTTTCCCTGTCGGCAAGGTTACTGTTCTGCCTGAAGGAGAGTCAGATAAGCAGGTAATGATAACTGAATCAGGTACTCCGGGTGCATATCATCTTATCACCGTACCTGAAAATTCGAAATCAATACTGAATCTGAAAAATGTTTCAGAGAACGGGATAATTGTTGACGCTGACTATGTGATTATCAGAGGTGTTGAAATAAGGAATCCTTCAATTCATGGTATCAGGATAAGAAAAGGCAGGCATGATATTGTAATAGAACAGTGCCATATCACTTTCTGGGGAAGGATAGGGGGACCGCGTACCTATGGGAATATAGATGGAGGATCAGACAGCGGTATATATGCTGAAGAAGGAACAGGAAATCTGACAATTCAGAGAAATCTTATAGAAGATCCGCGGGGTGCATCAAACGACTGGGAGACCGGACATCCCAACGGACCCCAGGGAATAACTATAATCCAGAGTAACGGAGGCAATGTTATCCGGTATAATGATATAGTATCTACCGAGGATCATGGGTTTAATGATGCAATAGGAGGAGGCAGCAATTTCTCCCTGATCGGGAATGTCAACTGCAACTCTGATATTTACGGGAACCTTATCCGGAGTGTATGGGATGATGCGATAGAGAGTGAAGGAGCCAACATGAACGTCAGGATATGGGGTAATTATGCTCATAAGTTTTTCAATGGTATAGCAACTGCCTGCACTTCAAAGGGGCCGTTGTATATTTTCAGGAATGTTCTTGGTGAAAGCCGTACCGGCCATTCAAATACAGCTGGTGGCGCTTATATTAAAACAGGTGAGCGAAACGAATTCGGGGGGGGAAGAAAATATGTTTTTCATAATACAGCCCTGCAGCCGGGAGGAGTTTTTCATGCTTTTACCAGTCACGTAAATCCAAATTGTATAACCCGGAATAATATTTTTGATGTACCGGGACGCCTGGCAACCGATAATGAAAAGGAGCCTGAAAGCGATTATGACTATGATTATTTTTCGGGAACAGTCAGAGGAACAGCCCAGGAAAAGAATGGGATACGATTTAATGTAACTCCTTCTGGAACAAAGTTATTCATATCGTCCTATAAGCTTGAGTTCTATCCGAGGTCAACAATAAACAGTATCAAATGGGGTGCACAACCCTATGAATTCGGGGAGAGAAAAGTAAATATTACCGATCCGGTTGTTTGGATCCAAAACCCTCTTATTGACTCTGGTGCCATAATCCCCGGATTCAATGATAACTATACCGGCAAGGGCCCTGATATTGGTGCATTTGAGACAGGCACTCCGCCTTTGGAATTCGGCAGAAGGGCTTACCTGGGGTATAATGAGGGATGGGCTCCGTGGGAGTGACTTTGGATT
>CAYPHL010000157.1:0-1093 GCA_964410385.1 uncultured Rikenellaceae bacterium
AGGCTCAGATTGGCTTTAAATACTCTTTCTTTTAGTTTTTCAAGCATATTTCTTCGTTTGATCAGATTATTCCTCCCGAAAGATGATAATATATTTCATTCCACCTCAATTCTTTTTTAAGCTGCGACAGGTCGCATTTCTCATTTATAAGGACAAATTCTATTCCCATCATTCCTGCAAGATCTTCAAGGTATTCGGAGTTTATTGCCATGCTGAAGCCGGTATGATGGGCGCCTCCCGCGAGGATCCAGGCAGCAGCGCCCGTTTTAAGATCGGGAAGAGGTTTCCACAGTACACTGGCAACCGGAAGCTTAGGCATATCCGGACATTTGACCACTTCAACCTCGTTCACTATCATCCTGAACCTGTTGCCAAGGTCAATGACTGAAACGTTGATCCCTTTCCCCGGAGATGTTTTAAAAACAAGCCTTGCGGGATCGGCCTTCCCTCCTATTGATAGCTGATGGATCTCAACAGCTGGCTTATTCTCAGCGATAGTCGGACAAACCTCAAGCATATGGGCGCCTAGTACTCTCATTCCATCGGGATCGAAATGATATGTATAATCTTCCATAAAGGATGTTCCGCCTTTCAATCCATCAGCCATTACTTTCATCGATCTAACAAGGGCAGCAGTTTTCCAGTCACCTTCGGCACCAAAGCCATATCCCTTTGCCATCAGCCTCTGAACAGCAATCCCCGGAAGTTGTTTCAATCCGTGAAGATCCTCGAAAGTGGTTGTAAAAGCTTTAAACCCGCCTGTATCAAGAAATGATTCCATTCCTGCTTCAATTCTTGCGGCTTCCTTAAGAGATGAGGACCCTGCCACCTCTTTTGTCATATTATATATTGATGAATACTCCGACAGCAGCTTTCTGACGGCATCATCAGATACCCCGTTAACCGCTTTAACAAGGTCGCCGATCCCGTAACCATAAACAGAATAACCCATTCTGATCTGAGCTCCCACTTTATTCCCTTCAGTAACAGCTACTTCCCTCATATTATCCCCGAACCTGGCTACCTTCATGTTACGGGCATCAGCATAAGCGGCAGCAGCCCTGATCCATACTGCTATTCTTTCAATGGCTTC
>CAYPHL010000157.1:1193-3236 GCA_964410385.1 uncultured Rikenellaceae bacterium
GAGATCAATGAAGCTTCATTTAGTGATGAAGCGATCTTTTCCGAATCGGCTGCCACCTGTTTGAGTGTCTCTGGTCCGTAAAGGTCCTGGCTTCCGGTAACAAACCAGATCTCCTTATTTTGTATTTTGTTCATTTGCAGACTATTTATTTACTACCAGAAATATATATAGAATCCTATAATTACAACTATTATAAGTCCTGAGAACAGCAGATCCCAATTGCTCCAGCTTGCTCTTGTAATAGCCTTCTCTTCGGCGGTTGCAGAACCCACATATAATCCCCTGATCGCTACAGGATCGGCCTTGCGGGTGAACATGCTAATTACTATCATCATGATAATAATCAGGAAGAAAATGATGATCTCATAATGCAGCCAGTTTGCATGCAGGAAGACTTTGTAAAAGAAATTATCATGACTCAGTCCCGAACCGAAAACCTTGAATGCAAGTCTTGTCATTCCAAGGATGAATCCTGTTAAAAGTCCAATAAAACCTGCCTGCGGGGTTGTCTTCTTTGATGCGATACCGAGGAGGAAAACTGCAGCGATTCCGGGCGCCAGCAGCGACTGTACGTCCTGAAGGTAAGCATAGAGAACCTTCCCGAGGCCTTTCATAACCGGGATCCAGAGGACTCCCAGTACCACCACAACCATTGTTGCAATCTTTCCCACTTTAACAAGTTCCTTTTCGGAAGCCTGTGGTTTGTATTTCTGATAAAAGTCTACTGTAAAAAGGGTTGCTGATGAATTGTACAAAGAGGCCAGGGAACTCATCAGAGCTGCCAGCAATCCACCCACAACAAGTCCTTTAAATCCGATAGGTAACAATTCCTTGACAAGAACGGCAAATGCTGAATCTGAATCCGGAAGAGTGATAATACCTTTTGCATTAAGTCCATAGGCTATCATACCGGGAATAAGGAAAATGAATACCGGGAGAAGCTTAAAGGAGGCTCCCAGAATTGCGCCCCTTCTTGATTCTGTCTGGTTACGGCCTGAAAGAACCCTCTGAACAATAAACTGATCCGTACACCAGTACCAGAATCCTATTATTGCAGAACCAAGGATTACACCTGTCCAGGGATATTCAGGATCGTGGGCCGACCTCATTAATTCAGTCATATTGTTCCCATAATCATTCACAGGCACTGCGCGGCAAATCTCCATCATTTCGGACCATCCACCGAGCTTGATTAATCCTACAATAAGGACCACTATCGATCCGATAAGCAGAACAGGTGCCTGAAGTACTGATGTATATAAAACAGCTTTCATTCCGCCGAGCGTTGTATATATCCCGGTAAGAATCACAAGGCCCACCGCACTGATCCAGAAAAAATCAATACCAAAAATTGATTCAATGCCAAAGACCTGTTTGAATACAACACCTCCGGCATATACTGTAACGGCAACTTTTGTAAAGACATAACTAACAAGAGATATGATCGAGAGTACGCTCCTGGATCCTTTGTTATATCTTTTCTCGAGGAACTCAGGCATTGTAAATACCCCGCTGCGGGCGTAAAAGGGTACGAAGAACCAGCCCAGAATGAGGATTATCCAGCCATGCATCTCCCAGTGCGCCATAGCCATACCGCTCGAAGCTCCTGCTCCTGCAAGACCAACGAGGTGTTCCGAACCGATATTTGATGCAAAAATCGATGCCCCGATTGCAATCCAGGTTGCATCGCGGCCTGCCAGGAAATAATCAGTTGATGTTTCCTCTTTCTGTTTCAAAACCCATAAGATTATCCCTACAAGGCCGAGACAGAAAAGTCCCAGAACGATCCAGTCTAATATTGCCATACCAGATGTTTTAAATTAATAATAAGTGTAAAAGTGAGTATTAAGAAGTTCATTAATGATCATAATAAGATGTTCAGGGTTATCTGATCAATGATCGGCGTACCCACAAATCTATTAAAATAATAATTAACTAGACAAGTTGCAGGGTAAAAAAACAAGAACCTCACTGCCATTCCTGCAATGCTTTCTGAATGAAGTCTATGATCTTCTGATTTTCTTCCTTTCCTGTTCCGGTGAC
>CAYPHL010000157.1:3336-7856 GCA_964410385.1 uncultured Rikenellaceae bacterium
CGCCCGACAATTATAGGATCTCTCGACCTCATAACATCTCCGAAAAGAGGGTGTTTCACAAGGCTCTCCTTAACAACAAATGTTACCTTCCTGAGAGGTGAAATTATACATGGAAGAATCATAGTTTCCAGGGTGCTCATATGATTAGCTATGAACAAAACCGGCTCCGGGATCTTTGTAATATTATCCATTCCTGTTATATGAAAGACACCTCCGGATCTCTCAATAAACCTGAAAATATAAAATGATGAATCAGCCCATTCCCTGTCGCCGTATACTCCTCTTTTTGCCTGATGCCTTGTAGTCAGAACGGTCCGGGCAAATTTCAATGTAAAGTACAACCTGGTATGGAAAAACAACCTGTCAGCAATGCCAGGTTTCCTAACGGGTGTATCATAAGATCCCGAATTAAAATATCCTTTCTCCATTACTAACAGTAAATTCAATGTTCAACTTCCATCATTGCTTTCCTGTATTTTTCCATCAGCTCTTTATTCAGGTCAAGAGGAGGTCTGGCGCCTTCCGGAAGAAATGATTTATAAGGATGTGTTTTGGAGTATTCGGCAAATTCATTTTTTATTTCCGAAAGTAGTTTTTCATCAGTCAGCAGATCCAGGGCAGTTGATGCAATGACTTTTGCACCGGCATTCAATCCTTTCCATGCAGCACTTCCATAGCCGGCAGTAACTGTTGACCAGTGATGCCCGATGGCACCCGGGACGCCTCCGGGGAAATTCAGAGTTGCAACAGGAGCTATGAGTGAAACCTCTCCAACATCGGTTGAACCACCACCTACCTGAATTGCTGATGGTTTACCTATTGGCTCCAGCTTATCGGGATAGCCTGTTTCTTTTGCCCCGAGTTCTTTCTGAAGTGATTTCGCAAAGAGCGTCTCCGGTTCTGTCCATTCCGGTAAACCGATAAGCTCAATATTTCGCTGAATAGTTTCGGCGAGACCTTTATTTGAATGTTTCTGATGAACACCTGTCAGGATGGTAATTGTATCAAGCTCGCTTCCTGAAGCAAGAGCTGCACCTTTCGCACAATCTGTAACGCGCTTAAAGGTTTCCTCAATCCTGTCATCAGTATTTCTCACGTAATACCATACCGAAGCTTTATCGGGAACCACATTCGGAGCTTCTCCACCTTCGAGAATAATATAATGCATCCGGTAAGTATAAAAAAGATGCTCCCGGAGATAATTCGTAGCGACATTCATCAGCTCGACACCATCCAGAGCGCTTCTCCCGCTCCAGGGAGCGCCTGCCGAATGAGCAGTTTTACCCCTGAAGGTGAATATTGCAGAAATAATTGCATTCTCATTCACTCCGTATCTGGTACCGAAATTTGATGAAGCATGATTGTCAATTACTGCGTCAACATCTTTGAATACCCCGTCCCTTACCATATAGGGGCGGCTGATTATGGTCTCCTCGGCAGGTGAGCCGAAGAACTTAATGGTACCTGGGACATTATTCTGCTCCATGCTTCTTTTAACTGCAATTATCGCAGCAACTGCAGCGGTTCCCATCATATTGTGCCCGCATCCGTGTCCGGGCGCTCCTTCCACCAAAGGAGACTTGAACGGTGTAAGCGCTTTCTGTGATATCATGGGAAGTGCATCAAATTCCCCCAGGAAACCTATTACCGGCTTACCGGAACCCCATGTCGCGACAAAACAGGTTGGCATATCAGCAACTCCCTTTTCCACTGTAAATCCTTCCTCTTCAAGAGCCCTTATCAGGATAGCAGAAGAACGGAACTCCTGCATGCCAAGCTCAGCAAAACTCCAGATAGAATCTGATATGGAACCGAATTTCTTTACTACGGATTCATCGGTAAGGTATTCCAGTGCACTTTTCTTCGCTTTATACATGCCGGCCTTCCCCAGCATGCCATCATCATTCTTTTTCTGACCTGAAACCGGGGAAAAAGTATTAAGGATCAAAACTATTAAAATACAGATATTTATCCTGACATTTAATTTTTTCATCACAGGTACAATTTAAGTTCAGTAAAGTAACATCGGATTACAAATCTAATATATAAATCGTAAATTTATCCGGTAAAATTTGACACTATTTATTCAAACTGCTCTGCCAATGAAGCTTCCATTGTTGGATTTCATCGTATTTTTTGTTCTCACTGCCGGTAATATCATTCTGGGAGCGAGTTTTTATTTCAAAAATAAAACAACTGATCAGTTCACAGCCGGGGGAAGGAAGCTTCCTGCCTGGATCGTGGGAATGTCTATCTTCGCTACTTTCGTCAGCAGTATAAGCTTCCTGGGGCTGCCGGGTAAAGCCTATGCGTCCAACTGGAACGCGTTTGTCTTCAGTCTGTCAATACCTTTTGCCACAATAATGACGATCCGGTTTTTTATCCCGCTTTACCGGGGAATAGGGAACATTTCAGCCTATTATTACCTTGAACAGAGATTCGGTGCATGGGCCAGGATATATGCATCCACCTGCTATATACTTACCCAGCTGATGCGGACCGGTGCAATCCTTATGCTTCTGGCCCTTCCTCTGAATGCACTTTTCGGCTGGGATATAAAGACTGTAATCATCCTCACAGGTGTGATGGTAATGTTTTATACAATGCTCGGCGGGATTAAAGCAGTAATCTGGACTGATGCAATCCAGGGGATCATTCTAATAACCGGGGCAATAATTTGCGCTGCAATCCTCACATTCTCAATGCCTGAAGGACCCGCCCAGGTATTCAGGATAGCTGCTGAAAACAATAAATTCAGTCTCGGGAGCCTTGGAACGAGCCTGTCGGAATCGACCTTCTGGGTTGTTCTGATCTATGGATTATTCATTAATCTTCAGAATTACGGTATTGACCAGAATTATATCCAGAGATATATGACTACAGGCACAGACCGGGAAGCCAAGGCCTCAACCTGGTTCGGATCAATGTTATATATTCCTGTTTCGCTGATATTCTTTTACATCGGGACAGCTCTGTTTGCATATTATACGGCAAGACCGGAACTGTTTCCCGGGGAACTGACTGTTGCCGGCACCGCCGACAAGGTTTTCCCTTACTTCATAGCAACGGGATTACCTTCAGGAATAACCGGGCTGCTCATAGCATCAATTTTTGCTGCCGGAATGAGTACTGTCGCTACAAGCCTCAACAGCACTGCGACAATTGTGCTGAATGATTACTACAAACGATATATTAATAAGGATGCCGGGGAAAAAACCTCAATGAAAGTTCTTTACCTTTCATCTTTTTTTACAGGAACCATTGGAATATTCATTGCCCTTGCTCTCATGGGAGTTCAAAGCGCTCTCGATGCATGGTGGTCGCTTGCATCAATCTTCAGCGGCGGAATGCTGGGATTGTTCCTGCTGGGATATTTCTCCAGGAAATCAGTCAGGACCGATGCTGTGATCGGAGTAATAATTGGTGTGCTGGTAATAGTATGGATGAGTCTTTCACCTCTGTATTTTACCGAAGGAAGAAGTCTGGCATTCAGAAGCCCGTTCCATACAAACCTGACAATTGTATTCGGGACAATGACAATATTCCTGGTTGGTTTTTTGATGACTAAATTATTAAAAAAGAAAAAACCTTAGTGCTCTTTGTGATTTCCCTTTGTGCTCTTTGTGTTTAAGAAAAATTCTTATTTAACCACAAAGAGCACTAAGTTCACACTAAGAGCACGAAGGTTATAATTGATTTTAAACTAAAAACGATATGAAAAAACTACTTTCTATTTTAATTTTCCTGAGTATTGTTCTTCCCCGGGAAGCCGTAAGTCAGTACAGCGGATTCGGATGTGTTATTAAGACCGAATTCATTTATCAACCAGGGGATGTACCATTTCCCTCATGTCATGCCTCGACGATCATTCAGAACGGGAAGGGACTCATGGCAGCATGGTTCGGCGGGACAGCTGAGAGGAATCCGGACGTTGGAATCTGGGTAAGCCGTAATGAAAAAGGCTCATGGTCAAAGCCCACAGAGGTTGCCAATGGCATCCAGCATAAGGGGAAGCGATATCCCTGCTGGAACCCCGTACTTTTCAATGCGGGAAAGGAGATCCTGTTATTTTACAAGGTCGGGCCAAGTCCGTCGGCATGGTGGGGTGAGCTTATCACTTCTTCTGATAAAGGGAAGACATGGTCTGTTCCCCGCAGGTTACCTGAGGACATTGCCGGACCTGTTAAGAACAAACCTGTTCTCCTTCAGAATGGAGAATTACTCTGTCCGTCCAGTACTGAAGATGAAGGCTGGAGACTTCACATGGAATTCACATCGGATAACGGGCTCACCTGGGAACGTACTTCTGCACTTAATGAAAGGTCAACAGGAGCTATTCAACCTACAATCCTTATGCATCCGGGAGGAAAACTTCAGCTGCTATGCCGGAGCACTATCTCAAAAATTCTCACTGCCTGGTCAGATGATAATGGACGGACATGGAGTAATCTCGACCCCATCTCTCTGCCCAACAATAATTCGGGGATAGATGCTGTTACTCTGAAGGATGGCCGTCACCT
>CAYPHL010000158.1:0-2691 GCA_964410385.1 uncultured Rikenellaceae bacterium
ACCTCAAATTCCGGCTTATGAAAATCTTTCCAGAGAGCATCTTTTATTTCTTTCTCATGAGATATGATTAATGATCTGAGTTTTTTAAGGATCTCAAGGCGGTAATCTATCTCAAGGGTTTTTCCTGTTTCGAAAAACTTACGCTGTTTTTCAAGGATCAGACCGATTTCTTCTTTTTCCATTCGTTCTCCAGTAGGGATAATTGCTGTGAAATATCTGTTGGCACTGCCCCTTCCTTCATGGGAATAAGGTTCATTGCATATTCTGACAATGCTGTTATGGTAAGGGCAGGATTCACCCCAATGTTTCCCTGAACCACTGAACCATCAGTTATAAGGAAATCGGGATAGCCATGCACTTTCAGGTATTTGTCGACCACACCTGTCTCTGCCGATTCCGACATCGGGCATCCGCCAAGAATATGGGCAGTTGTGGGCCTGTTGAAAAATACTTCCAGCAGTATATTCTGTGCAACACCATTTACCTTGAGCGCATATCTCTCCATCACATCCTGTGCTACGGGGATATAGGCCGGAACTTTTTTCTGACCGCTGTTATCAATCTTCATTTTTCCTCCGGTAATTGTATTCTTCCATACCATTTTCATGGCATTGTCAACTGTCTGCATTACAAGAAGGATAACCAGGCTGGTTGACCAGTTAAAATTAAATACTGTTTTCAGGAATGAGACCGGATGAGTAATTGTTTTCAAGAAAAGATTCCATGTCCTGCCTGCAGTTGTTGCTGCCCCATCTGCAGAAAGCCCGAAAAACCATTTCAGTGAATTTGAGTTATCAGGGTATTTCACAATTTCAACGTGCGAATGAGGATCTGGTCTGAAAACAGATGTTATGGCAAGTCCGTTATTCATTTTTTCTTTTGAACCCGAAACCGCACACAATGTTTCAGCATTGGTTCTCAATTCATTACCGAGTTTGTCGGAAAGCAATGGCAACGTATGGTATTTATATTTTTGTGCCAGAAGCAGTTCGAGTGTTCCAAGTGTCCCGGCAGCAATTATAATTCCTTTTGATCTGAATGTTCTCCTTTTTGGTAAAAAAGAAGTGATCAGCCTGGTTTGTATCTGATAAATACCATCCAGGTAAGAAATCTTTTCTGCTTTGGTTTCCGGAAGTATTTCTAGTCCCAATCTTTCAGCAAACCAGAGATAATTTTTATCAAGAGTGTTTTTTGCATTTTCCCTGCAGCCAACCATACATCCGCCGCATTCGGTACAAATATTGCGAAGGGGACCAATACCTCCGAAATAAGGGTCTGTTTCTTTTAAATTGTCTCCGAAATTTACCCCGACATGTACCCTGTCGAATGTTTCATGGGCATTCATATCCTTTGATACTTCCTCAAGAACAAGATCCTCGGCGTTAAGTTTTGTATATTTCTTTCTTCCGAGCATAAATGAGGCTTTGTCATAAAAAGGCTCAAGGACTTTCTTCCAGTCCCCGAACCTGCCCCATGAAGGATTGCTGAAAAATTTATCGGAGGGAACATAAAGAGTATTTGCATAAACCAGGCTGCCTCCGCCGACACCGGTTCCGCTGAGTATGCTTGCTGTCGTAAAAAATGAGAGTTTCTGGAATCCGAAAAACCTTAATGATGGTACCCACAGATATTTTGGCAGGTTCCAGTTCGATTTAGGAAAATCTTTACTGTTATATCTTTTTCCCTGTTCAATTGTCAGAACCCTGTATCCTTTCTCAACAAGCCTCAGACTTGCAACACTTCCGCCGAAGCCTGAGCCAATAACTATATAATCAAAAATACTGTCACTCATTCTCATCACAACTTTTCATCATCATTCATCACCCCCTCTCCTCATCACCCTTTCTCCTCATCACGTGATCAACTCATATCGCTTCCTTCCTCCCTCCGGCAAATTTCTCCGTAACAAGTTCCGGCCACTTCAGATCCATTTCTTCAAGTGTGTTGAGAACAACTTCAGCTGCAGCATACAGTTTCTGCCAGTTTTTGTCTGAAGGAATAATATGCCATGGAATATCATTACAGGTATTTATAATTCTTTCATAAACAGCTACATATTCATCAAATTTCTCACGGGTATCCCAGTCTCCATCCTTATGTTTCCAATGTTTCTCCTTCATTTCAATCCTTTCCATAAGCCGTTCCTGCTGGACCTCTTTTGACACATTCATGAAGAACTTTACTACTCTGGTGTCATTATGTTCGAGAAGCTTTTCAAAATTATTAATGAGCTTATAACGTTTTTCAATGATTTCCTCAGCGATATATTTTTCCACCGACGGGACCAGTATATCTTCATAATGAGACCTAATGAAAACATTTGTAAATCCTTTCCGCGGTACGATCTTATGAATTCTCCACAGGAAATCATGTGCATATTCTTCCTCTGTAGGTTTTTTGAAGCTGTCGACTTCGAAACCGATAGGATTACAATACTTTAATAATCCCTTTGTCACACCATCCTTCCCCGAAGCATCTGTTCCCTGGAAGATGATCAGCAGGCTGTATTTATTCTGAGCATACATTTTATGCTGAAGCTTACCTATCTTCTTCAGCATTTTCCTGGTTTTTTCTTCTGTTTTTTCCTTATCCCATTCCTTATTGAATGTCGGATAATCTGCGATACTGATTTTCATATTTTGTACTATTATTGAAATTAATCTTTGATTATGGTATCCGGCAAGCGGCGTC
>CAYPHL010000158.1:2791-7852 GCA_964410385.1 uncultured Rikenellaceae bacterium
ATTTTGTACTATTATTGAAATTAATCTTTGATTATGGTATCCGGCAAGCGGCGTCAGGCATCCGGTATCCGGCAAGCGGCGTCCGGCATCCGGTATCCGGCAAGCGGTAATATTCCATTGTATACATTAAACGCCGCACGCCGCACGCCGCATACCGGGCGCCGCACGCCGTACCCCTAATTTCCCAACACCTTATCCAGTGCATCGATCAGCGGTTGTGTTGAGATTTTTGATCCGACTGCACCCGTCATCCATTGCTGCGGAGTGAGACGGCCCTGTTTGTACATCCGGTCAACCTCATCGGACAGCTTTTTATCTTTAAGGTATTCCTCAATCTGGAATTGTATGACATGTCCGTATGAGTAATTAGCCAGGTAAAGCGGAGAATTCACCATGTGGGAATAGATTGCCAGCAGGGGACTGTCCTTAACACCTGTTACCTGAGCAAAATATTCATTCCAGGTATCTGTGGCAATTTTGATCACTGCTTCCCTGAGCATGGCAGGAGTTGCTTCCGGATTCTCATACAACCATTTCCACATCTTCATGTCGACCATTCCAACACCCATGATCTCCATCAGGGACCATGCATTATCAAGGATCTCTGATCTTTCTTTTTCGGGATTGTTGTCTTTCATGCCCAGAAGCATAAGATCTCTTTGCTGGAAGATGAAGGCGGTCGCTTCCGTAAAAGCTGTATTCGGTACCCCCGACATCATGAAGTGATCGACATCGTAAAGGGTAATTGTCTGTTCCACATTGTGGCCGAATTCATGAACTGCGATATTATAACCCTTATAGTCCATACCGTTTTCCGAAATCCTTGTACGGAGATGAGAGACTGATCCTTTTCTGAGGGCACCCCAGGCATGGCCCGATCCGCGTGCAGGATCTACCACGATCTTTGAAGCCAGATATTCCGCTCTTTCCGGTTTCCAGCCAAGCTTTTTGAGTATTTCGGGCATTCCTGCCTGAAAAGCTTCAGGTGTGGGATATAGTTTTGAAGTTTTTGCAGTAAGAATTTCCTCGGATATGCTGCTTCTTGTCTTAAATCCGTCATACCAGATATCATAAGGTCTCAGGTCCCGTCCCAGCCGTTCTTTTATCAGAGCAGCCACCTGCTTCAGCTGCGGTGAGCGAAGATAATTATCAAAAAGGGCCTCAACCTCTTCCTGGCTGATCTCCATTTCCCAGGAAAACTTCCTGAGGATAGCTGTATTCATTTCAGGATTATAGGGGTCAATATCTTTCATTGCCCTGAATGTATTCAGGATATGCTGATAACGTGTATCGCTCTCCGGCTTTACATTGTCATATGGCTTGCCATCTTTTGTCACTTTATTTGTAAATGGCGCCCATTCAACACCAGGGTTATTGATAACTTCCTCAGGGATCTCCTGACGGATAATACATTCCATTACCCTGAAAATCATTTCCTGTTTTTCCTGGCCATTGGCTTTGTCTGCATAATCTGCCTTTAATTCATCGCGGAGATTCCAGTGGGAGAGTAATACCATATCTTCCGGGAAGATCTTACGGCCGTCGTCAGTAAGAAGGTGACCCATATGGATATTATAATCGGCGATATACATATCAGAATTTCCGGTAGCTACTGAAAGTGCCTGATTAAGTTCTGCGGGAACGCGTGAAACGAATATATCCCCGAGGCGGGCCATTGCCCATTCTTCACGGGACCAGGAAGGACCAAGTTTCTCTTTTTCCTCAAGATTATAATAAGGGAAATTCAGCGCTACAAGAAAAGCTATCTTATTTGCATAAAGATCATCCTGGAGATGTGCTCCCACTGAGTAATTGCCGAACATGCGGTCTATTTCATCGATTTCGCCACGTGCCTCATCGAGGTTCTTTTTAAGGCTGAGTGTTATTTCATTGTAATATCCGTAAATCGATTCAAAATAGTCACTTATTTTTTTGAAAACCACTTTACGTTTTCCGGGATCACTTATATAATTATCCCTGACAAAACCCAGGAAATCATCAGGAGTACCATCTTCCTGTCTCCAGAGTGAAGCAGCATGTCGGACGCCTCTTTCGTAAAGGGCCAGATTGGTTTGTGGTGATTCCGATTTAAACACCTCTGTTGCGGATTTTATTATTTCTTCGTCTATAAATGCCGGTGACTGGACCGGTTTTTTGCTGTTATCGGGCGCTGAACAGGCAGTCAGTGCAGTAATGGCAAGCAGGAACATTTTTTTTATCATAAGATATTAATTAAGTTGAAAATCAGGCAGATTGGTTCACAAGTATAATGATCCCTGATCAGAAAAGATATTTCTTCAGAAGTGCTATTCCTTTTTTTATCTCTTCACGTCCTGAAGATTCTATTCCGTACCATCCCCTGTATCCGGAATCTTTTGCAAGGCGTATCATTTTTGCGGTAAGCTCCTCGGACGGCTGATTTCTGTATGACATACCACCGGCGTAAGGTAGCATCTTTGTGAGATAATCAATATTATCGAAACTGTCTGAAGGTTGTCGCCAGTCGGGGTAACTTCCGAAATAAAGGCTGTTTACCGCTTTCATCAGAGAGACCATCCAGTCTGCGTCATTTGATACCCCGCCGTGGTTTTCTATCAGTACACTAACATTAAGGGGAACAGCATATTCGAGAAGCATATTATATGTTTCAACCGAATATTTAAGTGCTTCATTTTTATCTACTTTCTCAGGTCCCCTGCAATTGGTACGGATTGCATGACAGCCCAGGAAAACAGCTGCATCGATCCATTTTTTATGATTGACAACGAATTGTTTACGTGCTTCGCTTGTCGGTGAGCAACCATCTCCTTCATCATCAACCATTATCAGGACCATTGAAACACCAAGATCTTCTGCATTTTTCTTCAGTCGCCTCAGGTAACCTTCTGTAGGCACTTCAAAAAGCGTATTAACGAACTCAATTCCGTTCAGGCCGAAATCATTTTTTGCAACTTTCGGGAAATCGAGAGTCTTCCATTTGCCTGCTCTTATTTCATCAACAAGGGCCCATTGTGCAAGAGAGATATCATCTTTTATGAGCCTGGGTGTAGGAGAAGTCAGCGAGGCTTCCAAAAGTGATGGAGCAGCTAACCCCGCTGCACCGGTCAGAACCGATTTCTCAATAAAACTTCTGCGGGAAATTCGTGTCATAATATATTTTTTAAGCTTATAATAACTGAAACTTTTAAATTCATAAATGTTCATGATTTGATAATATCCTTTGTGCTCTTTGCGGGTACTTAGTACTCTTTGCGGTTAATAAAAATAACCGCAAAGTACACTAAGGATTACGCAAAGGATACAAAGGTGTTTGTGTTAAATATGATCAGATCTCCCAGCCGGGCCTGTATTCTCTTGTCAGGAACTTATTTGCCTCCGGTACATTAGTTATGATCATTTTTTCGCTGTCATATTCAACCCTCTTTTTTGCTCTCAGTGAAACGGCTCCGAGAAGGATCGTTTCAGTGACCGGACCAGCGAGAAGGAAGCTGCCTTTTGCCTCAGTATTATTTCTGAATGCCTGTATCCATTCCTCATTTGTCGAAGGTTCTGTTACTTCCGGCTCTTTATCGTTTACCCCTGCCATTTTACTTTCCGGTATCAGTCTTGGGCTTTCTCCTCTGAAGTCGGCCAGTATCTTGCCTTTATCACCGACGAACATCATTCCCTCGCGATTGAGTGATTTTCCGTCGGCCAGAACTTCATCAGGAGTCAGTGGTTTCATACCACCATCCCACCAGTACAGATCGAAAGGTCCGAACAGTTTTGTTGCAGGCATCTGGAAACGTATCATGCACGATAACGGAAATGCCACATCATTCACAACACCTTTTGAAACATGATTATCAACCGTACAGGTCGTTGTTCCGTAAGCATCAGCACTTAATGCAGGCTTATCAATTCCAAATTTCAGGAATAGCGGGAAGAGGCTGTAATGTCCCATATCGGCTATACTGCCGCCGCCGAAATCGTACCATCCGCGGAATACTGCATGAGTATAACTCGGATGGTAGGGACGTGAAGGTACCGGACCGAGCCACAGATCCCAGTTAAAATCTTTGGGGACAGGGACAGTCTCAGTCGGATTGGTCTGCCATTGCGGCCATACGGGCCGGTTCGACCAGTTATGGATCTCCTTTAATGTCCCTATACGGCCTTCTTTTATCCATTTCAGTGCAAGATCATATCCCGGTTTGGGGCTCCAGGCCAGAAGATGAGTTCTCAGTCCAGTCTTTCTTGCCATATCACAGGTCGCCCTGAACTCTTTTATCCGGTTCGCAATCGGCTTATGAGTGACAACATGTTTGCCTTTCTTCATCGAATGTATTGCAACGGGAGCATGAAGATGATCGGGCGTCATTATTTTTATTGCATCAATATCCTTTTCTTTCTCAAGCAGTTCCCGGTAATCCTCATAGGAGGCACAACCTTTATATGTGCCCATGTCTTTTGCTTTTGAATAGTATTTCCGCACAAACTCCTGGCCTATATCCCTGCCTCCCGGAATCCCGTTGAAATTCTGTCCCCATTCCGGTTCACCAAGAGCTTTTCTGATGCTGTCGCGGATACCGTTGAGGGACCAGTCGACATAATCTGTGGTAAATTTATTGGGATCAGCAACTGCAACAATCTGTAGCGCAGGATTTGTTATCAGGGAAACCATTTCCCTTAATCCCTGTGTGCCACAACCGATATATCCGATTGTAAGTTTGTCATTCGGAGCGACATATCCCGGTCCTCCAAGTACACTTCTCGGAACAACTGTCAGAGCCAGAGAACCGGCAGCAGCCGAACCAAGAAATTCACGACGATTGATTTTTTTTGATTTTGCCATATTTGACGAGGTTAGAGGTTAAAAACTTTGTTAAGTATGGATGTAATAATATCAAATTTATGAAATTTTATGCTTCACTGCGCCATTGAGCCTCTGCGCCGTTGTGCCGCTGTGCCGTTGCGCCTTTTATTCTACAAACTGTTTCGCATAATACTTCGCTGTAAGTTTTTCACCCGTAGCTTTTTCTATCATTTCGTTCCAGTAATATCTTGCACCCGGCAGAAATA
>CAYPHL010000159.1:0-7776 GCA_964410385.1 uncultured Rikenellaceae bacterium
GCTAAAGTACCGGTCCCGCGTACACGGGATGCCTGGTTTTGTCGTCGGGTAACACTACTTGTTCCTATCATATAGGGAACCTCCCCGTATTGCCGGGCCGTTATAAGATATACAACACCTGCACATTAGATAAAGATTATGAAAGAAAAATTAGTTATAACAACAGAAATCCTCTCCCTGATTGAGGATTGGGAACCGAGGTTAAAACTGCTATCTGATGAGATAATAAGTCAACGTAGAAACAAACAACAGCGGACTATAAAACAAATACTTGGACATCTCATTGATTCTACATCCAACAATACCCATCGGGTTGTTCATCTGCAGTATCAGGAAACTCCATTTTCTTTTCCGAACTATGCAACTTTTGGAAATAACGATCGCTGGATCACAATCCAGGATTATCAGCATGAGGATTGGAATGACATGATCCAACTCTGGAAATATTCAATTTTACATTTCTGCCATGTGATTAATAACCTCAATGATGATAAACTCGAAAATGAGTGGATCTCAGGGCCCGAAAAGAAAATTACACTTAGAACCATGATACTAGATTTCCCAAGGCATCTTAAATTGCACCTTAATGAAATAAATGATCTGATTAACCAAAAATCATAAATTTTATGAAACCACAAGCATCCTTTGACAAATCCCTTATTGCTCCTTGTGGGATGAATTGCGGAACTTGTATAGCTTATCTTAGAGACAAAAACAAGTGTCCTGGCTGTCGAGTTTACTCAGCTGATAAAGCTATCTCTATTCAAAGATGTATAATCCCGAAGTGTGTTCATCTAGACAAAACAGAATCGAAATTCTGCTACGAATGTGAGAAATACCCATGCAAAAGGCTAAAACAACTTGACAAAAGATACAGATTCAAGTATAACACCAGCTTTATTGAGAATCTGACGATTATCAAAGAAAAAGGGATCGGAAGATTTCTGGTATTTGAATCAAAACGTAGGACCTGCCGAAATTGTGGATCAATTCTAAGCGTCCACCGGGACTATTGCCTTACCTGCTTGAAAAATTAAATAAAACGTCAACAGGTCGGGATATGCAATTGGCTTTCAGCGCTGCGGGAACTTCCTGGCTAAAGAAATCAGCAAACTAGAAAAGCTAACAAATTCTGGTTTGGACTTCAGAAACAGGTTGACAGTTCATTACGGTTATACCGAAAGGGACTGGAATGAAATATCAGTCGCTACCGGCCTGAAGTGCCGAATGAAATCATTTCCGGTTTTCAGCTGAAAGACCTGACACCCTTGCTTTTAATCCGATTCAGTTATTCGAAGCCAATGACATACTCATTCAGGAGAAGTTTTAATAAACTGATTGAACCATGAATAAATCTGTAAAATTCCCTCTCCGGTTTTTCTTAATTACAATCATCTGGTCATGGGTACTCTGGACGCCTCTTGTCCTGGTCAGTCTCAAAATAATTCCTGTCTCGGATAGACTTCTGCCAGTCATCAGATTCATTGGTATAATGCTTGGGGCTTTCGGTCCGTTTGCCGGTGCACTTTTCGATTTATGTCGGACAAAGGGCAAAGGCGCTGTAAGGAAATACCTGAAAAGTTTCCTTGACTTTAACCTGGGCTGGAAAGCCTATGTCTGTCCGATACTGATTTTTGGCGGCAGCACATTTATTGCCTGGGTTTTCCCTGAGTTTATTGGTGGAAACCGGTTATCAATGTTATTGCCTTCAATATGGGTTTATCTTCCCTGTTTATTGTTTATGGTTTTTCTTGGTGGCGGTCAGGAAGAATTCGGATGGCGGGGTTATGCGCTTCCTGTTCTTGAGAATAAATTCGGAATATGGTTCGCAAACATAATCCTCGGGGTCATCTGGGCTTTCTGGCATCTTCCGTTATGGTTCATAACCGGCACAAGCCAGACTTATATGAACTTCGGAGGATTTATAATCCTGATGACGGGGTATTCCTTCATATTATCGTGGATCCGGAAAATTTCCGGGAACAGGCCGTTTTCAGGATTGTATGCCCATGGACTTGCCAACTCATTTATTTCAATAATGCCTACATTGATCATGGAAGAAAGTGTTTCCCAGGCATCTTTCTGGATCTGGGTGACATTGACATTTTTGATCGGTATAATAATTACGGCATTACGTAAAAACCCTTACCCGTCTGACCGGAAAGAATAGCACTTAACATAAATTTCAATCCCATAGAATATCTTTATCATTAATACACAAAAAGAACAATATTATGATATCAAGAATCTGGCACGGTTACACAACCAAAAACAATGCAGACACATACGAGAGTCTTCTTCAGAAAGAGATTTTTGTCGGCATCGCGAACAAAAACATTGATGGCTACAGGGGAATCCAGCTCCTGAGGCGTGAACTACCTGCCGAAACCGAATTCATTACAATAATGTGGTTTGACTCAGTTGATTCTGTAAGAAAATTTGCAGGTGAAGATTATGAGAAGGCAGTGGTGCCTGATGCGGCTCAAAAAGTTCTGTCGCATTATGATAAGGTTTCTGCACATTATATTGTTAAGGCAGACGAATATAAAAACCTCGGTTAAAACAATGAATTTCTTCATGGCTTCGGCTTCGATGGACCGGCGGACAAATACAATAACAATTGTTTAATATACAATTCATTACTAAAGCGCTAATTATTGAATATATGGACACCCTGATTGAAAAAGAAAGACAAGATAACGAGCTCCCGATGGCAGTCACTTATTGGGGATGGAAATACCATCACATCGGAATCCCGACTAAAACAAAAATGCCCAATGAGACTTACCTGGAGAAATTCAAAGTCTACAAGTCTGGCTTCGAAACCAGCCCTTTTGGAATAGAATGGATGAGATACGAAAAAAACAGTCCAATCAACAAACTAATTCAAACTGTTCCACATTTAGCATTTGAGGTAAAAGATATAGATCTTGAACTTTCAAACCACGACTTTAAGATAATTTCTAAACCCGAATCAAATTTTGAAGGAATAAAAGTAGCAATGATTGAATATAATGGCACTCCAATAGAATTAATTGAATTTCAAAAGAATAAATAATCTCAGCTGGCGGACCAACTACACATACCGCTGAATGTTAGCAGCAGGTATAACGGGATATTGTAAGTGGCTAAATGTCAGTTGGAATTCAGAATTGTTTTTAATTGTTAATGAGAAACATTTTAAAATGATATAGTTTTCTTTCGAAATGCAATTTAAAAATTGTGGTGACAGATTTTAGAATAACCTGATTAATTATGTTGAAATATAACCTGGTTTCATCATTCCGAAGTATTAAAAGGAATCTGAGTTTTTCACTAATTAATATCTCTGGTTTATCTATTGGGCTTACGCTGGTAATTATCCTGTCAGCATGGTTGCAATTCGAATCCAGTTTCGATAAGTTTCATGAAAATGCAGATAAAATATTCAGGGTTGTCGTTGAATTTAAAAGCGAGAAAACTTCAGATAATTTTGCCAATACTCCTGCTCCTCTGGGTGAACTTTTAAAGACAGCTATCCCTGAAGTTAAGGATTTTGTCAGATTTGGTTATATGGGAAGAGTACTTGTAAACTCTGAAAATGAACAATTCTGGGAAAATATTGAGTTAGCTGATCCTTCTATATTCAACATTTTTTCATTTACTCTTTTACAAGGTGATCCGGAAACAGCCCTCAGCAATCCGGGATCTGTCATTTTAAGTGAAACAAATGCCAGAAAGTATTTTGGTGATAAGAATCCTTTGGGTCAGTCATTGCTCATTGGTGATAAAAAGACTCCATACATAATAACGGGTGTATTGAAAGATATTCCGGCTAATTCTCAGATTCAGTTTGATTTTTTGAGCTCATTCTCAGAAATTAAAAGCAACCTGGGTTGGGGAATGTGGAATTACACCACTTATTTTATGGCAAATAATAAAGGTTCTTTTCGTTCTATAAGTGAAAAACTTCCCGAAATTGAAAATAAAATTCCTCTTGAAGAGGATTTTCAACTTCATATTCAACCTTTACTAAAAATCCATTTGCATTCAAGACTACGATCCGATTTAGATACAAATACAAATATCAGGACGGTTAATATTATCAGTTCTGTTCTGATTTTAGTCCTGCTGATAGCCTGTATTAATTATATGAACCTTGCAACTTCCCGCTATACAAAAAGAGGTAAAGAAGCAGGCTTACGGAAAGTGGCCGGAGCAACAAATTCAAATCTTATCGGACAATTTCTTTGTGAATCATTTGCAATAACTTTCACAGCGTTCATTATTGCATTATTCCTTGTTTATTTCTTAATTCCGGTATTTGTTTCTATATCCGGAATTCCTCTGAAATTTGAATCGCTTCTCACCTTCGACTCAGCTGTAAAATTCATACTTTTAATAATTCTTATATCATTTTTTGCAGGAAGTTATCCTGCGTTGTTTCTTTCATCAGTAAATCCTGCTTCAACCATTCGTGATGACTTTACATCAGGCAGAATATTCTCCATTAAAGTCTTCAGGAAAGTGCTTGTTGTATTCCAATTCTTTATTTCAATTACTCTGATCGCCTGTGCTTTTGTAATTAAGTCCCAATTAGCTTATATAAAGAATAAAGATCTCGGACTAAACTTTGATCAGGTTGTTGTTGTACCTATAAATCAGACACTGGTTAAACTTAAGTATGAACTTTTTAAGAAAGAGATATCAACTAACCCTGCGATCTTAAATGCTTCTGCAGTTGCTTATTTTCCGGGAACTCAGGGATATTATCAAAATACATGGTGGGAAGGGCTTGCCCAGGACGACAATACAAATTATATGGACTGGATATCCGTAGATCAGGATTTTATAAACACTCTGAAAATTGAACTTTTACAAGGGGAGTTTTTTCCCGGTGACATCTCGACGAAGAGTTCAATATTTTACGTTTTGAACGAATCGGCTGTAAAAAAAACCGGATGGGATGATCCTCTTAAAAAACAATTTGACATAATCGGTAAAGGAGAAGTAGTTGGTGTAGTCAGAGACTTCAATTTTAAATCATTACACAACGAACTCAAGCCATTGGCCCTGACTTTCTATCCATCACTGTTTGATAATCTGATGATTAAAATTTCAACTGAAAATATTCCAAATACCATCAATTACTTAATAAAAACATGGGATAAACTCTTTCCCCAATATCCATTTGAATTCACATTTCTAAGCGAAGACTTACAGAAAATGTATAAAAATGAGACAACATCATCATTAATAATTACATACATTTCTTTTTTAGCACTTTTTGTTTCATGCATCGGATTATTTGGTCTTGTTTTATTTACAATTGACAGTCGAATTAAAGAGATAGGTATCCGAAAAGTTGCAGGATCAACAACAGGCAGAATAGTCTTAATGCTTAATCTGAAGTACATTAAATTTATTTTACTTTCCTTCTTAATTGCCTGCCCTGTTATTATTTATTCTATGCAAAATTGGCTGCAAGATTTTGCATACAGGGTTAATCTCAGCTGGTGGATTTTTGTATCAGCAGGCATAATTACTATCCTGATATCCCTGTTAACTGTAAGCTGGCACACCTGGAAAACTGCAAATAAAAATCCGGTGGATTGTCTGAGACACGAATAGAAATTAATAAACCCGGACTAACAGATTATTTGAACCTTAGCTTTGCAGGGAAATTTGCAACTCATACAAGGATTTCCTGATATTAACAGCTGCATTTACTTTTTAAATGGGCCCTGGAACCTGACACCTGCATCGCACAACGAGTGCAAAAGCACCCTGATCTACTCTGCCAGTCGGCGGATAGTTACGGCTCACGGTACGACGCTGAAACTTCGGGACGCCAACTGTAAATAACGCCGAACATTATGCCCAATATAAAAGGGCAAGATTAGTTGTAACCGACTATTTAAAGGAATGATCATGAAAACATTAATTAATCTTTTATTTCTTTCGCTTGTTGTGGTATTTTCTGTATCGGCAAATGCACAAACCAAACAGGCGAAAATAGACTCGCTTATATGTGCCTACAATAATGCTGATTGTTTCAACGGAGTTGTTTTGGTTTCGGAAAAAGGAAATATTATTTATAAGAAAGCCTTTGGAATTGCCGATCGTGAACTGAATGTTTCAATGACAACCGAGACGAGATTCAGAATAGCTTCAATTTCAAAATCTTTTACAGCATTAATCATTTTGCAACTGGTTGATGAAGGTTTAATTAAGCTAAACGGTAAAATCACAGATTATATACCTGATTACAAAGGGGAAAAAGGAGACAAAATTACTATTGAACAGCTGCTCACACATACATCGGGGATTTTACACAGTCTGAACCCCGAAAAAGAAGCTGTTCAGGAAAGATTATATCATAGCCTCAGGGATATGGTTAAATATGCCGAAGAATCTGATTTATACTTTGAACCCGGAACCGGTTTTCATTATAGCAATCTGGCATATAATATGTTGGCTTATATTGCTGAATCGGTAACGAAAAAACCATTTGACAGATTATTGACTGAGCGTATTTTTGAACCTGTAGAAATGAAAAACACAAACCAATGTGTTGCAGGTAAAATAGAAACTAATCTTTCGAAAGGGTATGAGTATAAATTATTAAAAGGGTATGAGAACACTTCATTTTTCGATCCTTCATATACTGTCGGACCAGGTGGGTTGATTTCGAATGTTGACGATTTAGTTAAATATGATAATGCATTACTTGAAAGGAAAATTATTTCGAAAGAACTCTGCAAACAAATGTTTACTCCTTCAAAATATGCTTCATACGGCTATGGATGGGAGCTGGGGAAAATAATTTTGACAAGTTCTCATGATACCGTCAATATCATTTCTCATACCGGGGATATTAATGGATTTGGTTCATATATGGGACGAATTGAAAAAGATAGCATTCTTGTAATTGTATTAAAGAACAGCAGATCCGACACATATATCAGCCCGGCTTATTCATCAGTTATTGGTCGCGAAATAATTTCAATTCTATATAACGAAGAAATTCAAATCCCTGAAAAATCAATCGCAAGACAAATTGGACTATTAATCGGACAAAATGGAATTGAAAAGGCAATAGAGGAATACTATAAAATCAAATCAACAGATTTTAAAGACTATAATTTTGAAGAGGCAGAATTGAACAAGTTAGGAGTTGAGTTATTGTTTAAGTTTAAAATGCCCGATGAAGCTTTAAGAATATTTGAGGTAAATATGAACGAATTTCCGCATTCCTATAATACTTATGATAGTTATGCCTATGTATTAATGCAAAAGGGTGATTACGTTAACTCGATCAGGTATTATAAAATGGGCCTGCAAATTTTAAAAAGGTACCCGCAATTGAATAATAGTGAAACTGTGCTAAAAGATGCTGAAAATGCGATAAAATCAATTGAGTCAATGAAATTAAAAATCAAAAACTAATTGGACATTATATTGCCGGTCCATTATAAATTTGCAAGAAATTAAAACATAAAGAGAATTAGGCTACTTGCGCTAACAATAAGTCTCACTGTCCGGGCTTAATGATAATGGGATAAATGATCAATTTTAACAACGAAATATCAGACTAACAACCCGACCTTGTCATCATTATCTTATGAGTAGAATAACTGCTTTTCTAAGGTACCGGAAAGAATTTGTATTAGCAAAAACAAAATGACTTATTCACCAAACACTATGTAGAATTTTCTTAACCTGATTTTTTCATACTAACCAATGGACATACCCCATTTTTTAACCAAAGCCAAAATTAAGTTGTGGATCATGTAG
>CAYPHL010000160.1:0-3726 GCA_964410385.1 uncultured Rikenellaceae bacterium
GTGATCCCGAAGGGACTCAAACCCCCAACCTTCTGATCCGTAGTCAGATGCTCTATTCAGTTAAGCTACGGGACCATGTTTCTTAGTGGCTGCAAATATAAGAAATTTTTAAGAAAGTATTTAGAGTACTTAAAGTACTTAAAGTTTATGGTCTCCGTACCTGGTGAAGCGTTTCGATGTCCTTTCTTCAACTTTAAATACTCTAAGTACTTTAAATACTTTAAGTACTCCAAACTCCAAACTCCAAACTCCAAACTCCATTATCCGTTTATGTAGCAATTTGACGGGAATTTGCTACCTTTAACCCGTCAACACCGCATACATTTCTGATAATATCAAAAATTCATTTCCAATGAAGAGAATTGTAAAAATCATTTCCTTTTCCCTGCTTGGGCTGATAGTACTTATACTTATACTGCTCTTTACTGTTCCGGTCATTTTTAAAGAGAAAATCAGGACAGGAGTGGAGCAGGCCATCAATGAATCAATGAATGCAAAAGTGGAATTCGGAAATTATAAGCTTAGCTTCTTCCGTAATTTTCCAAACCTGTCATTCGGACTTGATGAATTATCGGTTGTGGGAATCGGAAAATTCGAAAATGATACACTGGCAGCAGTTAATTCCTTCGATCTCGTTTTTAACCTGCCCAGCCTGTTTAAGAAATCGGGCTATGAAGTAAGATCTGTCGTCGCTGATAAAGCACTTGTTACTGCCAGGTACCTTAAGGACGGATCTTTTAACTGGGACGCAATTTATAAAGATACTTCCTCTGTTGAAACGGAAGAGGTTGATACAACTTCTTCAGCCATGAAAATATTATTGAAAAAAGTATCCGTCAGGAACAGCTCCTTTATCTATAATGACGAGACTTCCGATATGAAAGCGATAATAAATGACCTGAACTTTGAGCTTTCAGGCGATATGACTGGCAGTGAAACCGACCTTAAAATAAAACTAAAATCCGGGGATGTGAACTTCATAATGGAAGGAATAAAATACCTTAACAGGGCAAAAGCTGATGGAGAACTGGACCTTCTTGCAAACCTTGATACATACAGGTTCACTTTCCGGGAGAATTACCTTACAATTAATGACCTTAAAATAGATTTTACCGGATGGGTCGAGATGCCGGAAGAAGATATTACTACTGATCTGCTTTTCAAATCGGACCAGACTTCTTTCAAAACATTACTTTCGCTTGTCCCGGCAATTTACATGACAGACTTTAAAGATCTGGTTGCTACCGGTGAATTTTCACTTTCGGGATCGGCAAAAGGTGTCTACAGCGATGCCGACAGTACCCTTCCGGACATTTCTTTGAATCTGACAGTAAATAACGGCCTGATAAGCTACCCTGCACTGCCGGAAAAAATTTCATCAATTAACCTCAATGCCGGTCTTTTTGTCGACGGGAAAGATATGGATAAGACTACTGTTGATATGGAAAAATTCCATATGGAACTTGCCGGTAATCCGTTCGATTTGAGCTTCTCCCTCAAAACTCCCATGAGTGATCCTGATGTGAGGGGCTCGATGACCGGTAAAATAGATCTTACTGCACTTTCAAATGCTGTTCCGCTCGACAGTATGGATCTTTCCGGGATTATAGACATGTCGGTGAAAATGGCCGGGAAGATGTCCTCAATTGAATTGGGACAATATGATAAATTCGAGGCTTCCGGTAAGATGGGCATAAAGGATATGGTTGTTGAAATGACTGGTTATCCTGGTGTAAAAATAAATAATGCGGATTTCGAATTTTCTCCGGCCACTGCTTCACTTGCCGGAGCGGATCTGAGAATAGGGAAGAGGAGCGACTTTAAGATCAGTGGAAAACTTGAAAATTATATCCCTTATCTGTTTAAAGATGAAACTGTGAAAGGTAATCTGGAACTCAGATCGGAAATGGTTGATGCAGGTGAGATATTATCTCAGATCGCTGCAGACACAATCGCTGTTGAAGATACAACGTCTCTGGCTTTAATTAAGATACCCGCGAACATCAATTTTGATTTTAATGCCCTGATAAATGATTTCAGATATGGAAAAATAAAAGCAAAAAATGTAAAGGGTCATATTCTTGTAAAGGATGGAGTACTGAGTCTTAGGGAAACCGGGATGAATATTCTGGGAGGTATCGTTGCCTTGAATGCCGATTATGATACAAGAGATACTCTCAAACCGTTGATGAAAGCCGATTTCAGTATTCAGAGCATTGGAGTGAAGGACGGGTTTGAGACATTCAATACAATTCAAAAGCTTACTCCCGCTGCAAAAGGCGTTGATGGTAAAGTGAATATTAAGTTGTCCTATCAAAGCCTTCTGGGCAGCAATATGATGCCGGTGATCAGTACAATCACCGGAGGAGGAAAACTGCAATCGGATGAAATAACACTCCTTGAATCGGCTGCTTATGACAGGATGAAGGAACTTCTGAAACTTGGTGAAAACTATACAAATACATTTAAAGACCTAAATCTGAGTTTTAATATAAAGACCGGCCGTATCTATGTAAGCCCCTTTAATGTTAAAGTGGGAAATATTAAAATGAATATTGGCGGAGACCAGGGTATTGATCAGACTATGAATTATTTAATCAAGACTGAGATACCGAGGTCGGAACTGGGAAGTTCGGTCAATTCATTCATTGACGGATTATCTGCCCAGGCATCTGCACTTGGATTTTCGGTTAAGATGCCTTCAGATGTCATGAAGGTCAACGTCAGGCTAACAGGTGTATTTGGCAAACCCGTTGTCACTCCGGTTTTCGGAACGGGCAGTGACAGTACGGGAGGAATGAAAGCATCGGCTGCCGCGACTGTCAGGGAAACAGCAACGAAAGCTGTTGAAGACGGTAAGGAGAAAATGAGGAAGGAAGCTGAAGTCCAGGGTGATAAGCTTATCAGTGAAGCAGAAGCCAGGGCAAAGAAACTTCGCGAGGATGCTGCAAAATCAGCTGAAACAATAAGAAAAGAAGCCGACCTTCAGGCACAAAAACTGACAGATGAAGCCTCATCTAAAGGTCCGGTTGCAAAACTGGCTGCACAGAAAGCTGCTGAGACTTTACGCAGGGAGGCAGATAAGAAGGCAACCCAGCTGGTCCGGGAAACTGATAAAAGAGCAACACAAATTGTCGAAGAGGCTAAAGCCAAAAGAGATGAATTAATAAACAAAATTCAGTAAAACTCCTTAACTGAATGAGTAGGACCACAAGACCGCAAGACGAAAAAAGCCATCGGGAGATGGCTTTTTCTTTTAAAATTTCTTTTCCTTGATCCTGGCTTTTTTGCCCGTCAGATCACGAAGGTAAAATATCCTTGCGCGGCGGACTTTGCCATGTTTGTTAACTTCGATTTTGCTGATGAACGGTGATGATATTGGAAATATCCTTTCAACACCGATATTACCTGACATTTTTCTTACTGTAAAAGTCTCCGTATGTCCGCTTCCAACTCTCTGAAGAACAACACCCCGGTACTGCTGTACCCTCTCCTTGTTGCCTTCTATGATCTTATAGTGTACCGTGATGGTATCTCCTGCTATGAATTTAGGGAAATCATTCTTTACCTCTAATTCTTTCTCAACAACATTCATTAAGTTCATCTCGCAAAATATTTTGTATTCCTGTTATGTGCTCTGAAAATCGGTCGCAAATTTACATAAATATTTTTATAAATCCTCCAAGACCTAAATAGTTTTTAATTAAATGTGCAAGGTATTCGGTA
>CAYPHL010000160.1:3826-7749 GCA_964410385.1 uncultured Rikenellaceae bacterium
TATAAATCCTCCAAGACCTAAATAGTTTTTAATTAAATGTGCAAGGTATTCGGTAATCGGTATTCGGTAATCGGTAATCGGTAATCGGTAAGCCAGTGATCAGACTTTATAATTGCCAAAGAATGAACACTGAACACTGAATACAGAATACCGATTACCGAGCCCTGCGCCCTAATGACCTCCACCAGCCGGTACCAGTAATTTCTTACCGGTATCCTGAATGACCGATTTCTTCCAGGAGTCCGGATAACCAGGTTGTTTCGGCATGACAGGATATCCGTCGGTACTGACGGCAAATTTACCGTCCTTTTCATTCTTGATATTACCGTCGATATATTTGACAAGAAGATATTCACTAAGTGATTTCCACTCGGTGAATGTTTTTGCAGCTGCTTTCAGCGAATAGTCAGTCAGGAAATCCCTTGCTTTCCATATATCACTTTCATAAAGCTTAACTGCTTTCTCATCGATGGTGGCAGTCTGGTCAATAAATCCCTGCTCGAGCTTCTGCTGTACTTTCAGTGCATCCTCGCTCATCAGGTCATACCGCGAATAGCACATATTGGCAACTAGGTTGAACAGCCAGAAGGCCGAAGTGGGGGAATATGTTACCAGGTCTCCGTTCCCGACCCTGAAGCATTCGGGAATTTCAGTTATCCCGCAATAGATGGGATTGAAGACAGTTGTTGCAGCATCATCAACTCCGAACCAGAAAATTCCTCCGATCGGATCGGGAAGCCAGCTGCGGCTTTCAGCAACAAAAACAAAGCCGGTTTGCTGAGTGGCGGTAGCTCGTTCATTACAATATGAGGGTGCATTTGGATCACCCGACACCTGCCATGTAAGCGGACGCCATCTGTAGGGAGATGCAAATGGACCTGCTCCAAGGTCTTTTCTCATATCAAATTCAGTTCCTTCAAGATGATCGCGCATAAAATTCATCATGTCGTAGTTGGAGATTTTACGGTCTGGCTTGATCCATAGTGGCATACGTCTGCTCAGATCATGACCGGCAGCATACTCTCTGTATTGTTCCATTTCACCATTGACAGCCCTGAAGAATGCCCAGACTCTCATATCGCAGAATCTTGCACCTGAGAAAGTTATCGGATTGTACGTATCCGAGAAACTGAAATCCTGATCTGTCCCGTTATATAACTTCTTTGCTCTTGCTACTTCAATCACATCCCACGAATAAACGCATTCAACCAGAGGATCATTTATTCTTCTGAGATCCTTTGATGTAATTGCTATACTGTTCTTCTTACCGGTTGCTAGCGGGAAAGTCTGGATACGTGCCTGATTAGCATGTGCACATACATACCCGTCAGGAATAAGACGTGCAACCCAGACGGCACCTTTATTACCCGGACCCTTTCCTATCATTTCAAATATCCAGGCCTCGTCAGGATCAGATATTGAAAAAGATTCTCCGGAACTTGCATAACCATATTCGGAAAGCAGTTCGGACATTACCTTAATAGCTTCTCTGGCTGTTTTTGCTCTCTGCAGTGTGATATATATAAGGCTTCCATAATCGATGAGACCTTCAGGATCAACCATTCCGTCAATACCTCCGTAGGTAGTCTCTCCAATAGCAAGCTGATGCTCATTCATGTTCCCAACAACAGAATATGTATGAGGAACCTGTTTGATCCTTCCCAGAAATCTCCCGGAATCCCATTCATATACATCCATCATGGCTCCTTCCGGATAATTCCTGGCAGGCCGGTAATATAGTTCGCCGTAAAGTACATGTGAATCAGCTGAATACGTGATCATCACCGAGCCGTTCCTGGAAGCGCCCTTTGTAACTATGAAATTAGTACAGGCATTTGTGGTCTGTTCGTTAAGAAATGTAACCATCAGAATCGTAAGGACAATTGCATTTAGTTGTTTCATAAGCATTTTATTCATTTTGTTTTGAATATTTATTTTGGTGACAGTTGGCAAAAAAACAGTTGGTAATTATGGACCCGATTTGCCAACTGCCAACTGCCAACTGCCAACTTTATCAGGACAGCAAAGTTAAAAAGTCAGTAATAATTTCAAAATGATGTCATACCATTTTCAGGATATTTATGATTTTCATTATCTTTTCAGTGTCAGCTACTTTTCTTGAATACTCCTCAATTCCGGCAAATCCGCCCATCGGGATTCCTTCCCGTCTGAAAATCATTCTGCTACCGATAACCTTCCGGCCTGTAAGATGAAATTCATTTGCACCTGTGATTTCCGCAATCTTTTTAATATTTGACTCATCAAGTCCGCTTCCGGGCATTATTATGATCCTCTCTCCGGCTGCACTGACAAGGCTTTTTATAAGGTCTGATCCCTCCATTGCCAGATTTTTTTGTCCGGATGTAAGGATCCTGGCTGCACCAGTAAGAATTATATCTTCAAGACCTTTGAATGGATCGGAGCACAGATCGAAGGCCCTGTGAAAGGTAACAGCCATCGGGGCAGCCGCTTCTGAAAGATATTTCATTCTTTCCACATCAATTGTCCCGTCCGGATTAAGTATACCAGTAACTATGCCGTCTGCTCCCGATTCCCTGCATATTTCAATATCTTTCAGCATGATTTCAAATTCCTGTGGGGAATAGAGAAAATCCCCGCCTCTCGGCCTGATAATTACATGAAGGCCGTCTTTCAGATTATCGCGTACACTATGGATCATCCCGGCCGATGGAGTAGTTCCGCCCTCGGCGAGATTATCGCAAAGCTCAATTCTGTCAGCACCTGCAGACTGGGCGTTCATTGCCGATTCAAAACTGTCAACGCAGATCTCAAGCTTGAATTTCATAGTCAAATTTGTCAGTATTCACTAAAAGTACCGTTTTTTTCCTTATAATTGTACAGATCAAATCCATTTAAATATGAAACCTACATTATTAGTTCTTGCAGCCGGAATGGGAAGCCGGTATGGCGGCAATAAACAACTTGATGAAGTCGGACCTTCAGGAGAAACTATAATTGATTATTCGATATATGATGCTATCAGGGCCGGCTTTGGGAAGATAGTTTTTGTAATACGCCGTGATCTTGAGGAACAGGTTAAAGAACGGTTTTTTGAAAAACTTAAGGGTAAGATTGAATTTGATTATGTCTTCCAGGAAATTTCAAATGTACCCGAAGGGGCACAGATATCTCCCGAGCGTGCAAAACCCTGGGGAACAAGCCATGCCGTTCTGGTTGCTTCGGAAAAGATTAGAGAACCGTTCGGCGTTATAAATGCAGACGATTTCTATGGATATGATTCTTTGAAAACACTGCGTGATTTTCTTGTAAACGACGAGGATCCTGATTGTTATTGTATAGTTGGTTACAAGCTTGGTAACACTCTTTCCGATCACGGTTATGTGAACCGAGGGGTATGTAATGTCGGTCCCGGTGGCCTGCTTAAAAATATTGAGGAAGTCCTGAGAATTGAAAAAACATATAACGGCGCCAAAGCTCCTGCAGCTGATGGAACGGAACGACTATTCACCGGAAATGAAATTGTTTCCATGAATCTTTTCGGATTCAAATCCGGCTGTTTCGATATCCTGAAAGAAGATTTTAAATATTTTATAGAAAAGAACGGAATGGATATAAAATCGGAGTTACTTATTCCCAGTACACTTGACAGATATATTGCTAAAGACAGGATAAGGATAAAGGTGCTGATGAGCAATGACAGATGGTTTGGAATAACCTATCGAGAAGATAAACCATTTGTCGTCGACAGTATCAGGAAGATGATCAGGGATGGTGTCTATCCGGCAAGGATTTATCAGTAGGAGTTTGGAGTTTGGAGTTTAGAGTTTAGAGTTTAGAGCACGAATCCTTTCATCTACGTATTAAAAAACGTATTAAAATACGTAGATTTTTTACCACTTGAAATTACAGGTATATGTGCTTACATTGTCTCTGTTGTCGGT
>CAYPHL010000161.1:0-4166 GCA_964410385.1 uncultured Rikenellaceae bacterium
GTCGGCCCGGAGAGGCTCGAACTCTCGACCCCATGATTAAGAGTCACGTGCTCTACCAGCTGAGCTACGGGCCGGAAAAACGGCGCTAAATTACAAAATTTTATTTTCCGGATGTTCTTTGACCAAAGAAATCTCATCAGAATCTTTTAAGTCACTATATTTGAACCAGACAGAAAATATCAACCCAGGATTAACAGCAGGTGATCAGGATAAAAATAATTTCGACTGATGATCCCCGGACTATCGAAACAGAACCGGGCAACTCTCTTCTGGAGATCCTCAGGACCCACGGACTGAATATTTATGCACCCTGCGGCGGTAAAGGCAAATGCGGCAAATGTATGGTAACCATCTCCGGAGAGGGAAATGCTATGGCCTGTTCTTTATTCCCCGGAAATGATATAGAGGTCATACTCCCGGGGAAAGATATAGCGAATATACTGGTCCACCAGACAGAATTCCTTGAAAATGTCCCTTTTAAGAGCAGGACCAGTTTTATCGGGCATAATCCATATGGAGTTGCTACAGATATCGGTACCACCACCGTGGTGCTTTATTTTCTGAATATGCTCTCCGGGAAAATTGAAAAGGTTGCGTCTTTTATGAATCCTCAGAACATTTATGGCGCTGACATCATTTCAAGGATAACATATTGCCAGGAAAATGAAAATGGACTTAAGAACCTGAGACAGGTAATTATAAATTCAATAAACACGGAGCTTGACCGGTTTCAGCTAATTAAAGGAATTAGCTCAGATTCATTTGAAAGAATTATCGTGGCCGGAAATACTACCATGCTTCATCTCCTCCTGGGTGAAGATCCGGTATCAATAGCCCTTGCTCCATTCACACCGAAATTCACCGGGATGCAGGTGAGGAAGGGTTATTCATCAGGATTAATTATTAATTCACTTGCGGATGTCATTACCCTGCCCTGTATTTCAGCCTATGTCGGAGCGGATATCGTTGCCGGACTTTCAGTAATCAAACCTGTTTACCGTAATTATCTTTTTATTGATATCGGGACAAATGGTGAGATGGCGCTGGTAAAGGGTGACAGGATTTTCACATGTGCGACGGCAGCAGGACCGGCGTTTGAGGGCGCAAGCCTTTCATGCGGATCGGGTGCAGTGACCGGTGCCGTATCATCATTTAAAAGTCCGGATGAATATTCGGTTATAGGAAATGCGGAACCTGCAGGTATATGTGGGTCGGGTATTGCAGATATAATCGCATACCTTCTGGATGCAGATCTGGTTGATAAGACTGGTGTAATGAAACTCCCTTTTACACTTCATCAGAAAAATAATATTGTTGTAACACAGCAGGATATAAGGGAGATACAGCTTGCCAAATCGGCAATATATTCAGGTATAAGAGTTCTGATGAAGACAGCAGGGATGGACTTTAATGACATTGACGCCCTTTACCTGGCAGGAGGCTTCGGTAACTATATTAATATAAGGTCTGCCGTAAGGATCGGACTTTTACCTGATGAACTTCAGGGTAAGATTTTCCCGGTAGGTAATAGCGCAGGAATGGGAGCCCTTCAATTCCTGAAGTCGGACGAATTTGAGGAAAGAGTTGATGAAGTAATGAGAAGATCTGAATATATTGAACTCTCCGATTCGGATGAATTTACGCTCGAATTCGTAATGAATATGGATTTTAATTGAAGTCCGAAGACGGAAGTCCGAAGTCTGAAGTTCGATGCCGGACGCCGGACGCCGGACGCCGGACGTCGGAATTACCCTATTTTATAATGAGCTTCAAGAATTTTACGGAATAATCTGCCGGGGAGAATATGTTTGAGAAGGACAGCCAGCTTTTGTTCGAATGATGAGATTATGTAACGTTGTTTCAAGTTTTTACTTTCAACGATTTTAACCATTTTCTTTGCCAGAGTGACCGGGTCCCAGCCATAGGATTCATCTTTTTCGATTATTTCCAGGGTTTTTTCAAACTGCTCCCGGTAAGGATCATTTTCTGTCAGGGGAGCAAGGAACTTCCTGCGGTTAGCTGAATTGCTGGTATGAAAATCCCCGGGATTTATTACAACGACTTTAATATTGAATGCTGACACTTCCATTCTGAGGGCTTCGCTGAATCCCTCAATTGCAAATTTGGCAGCGGAGTAGAATCCCTGGAAGGGAAGTCCCATCAGTCCGCCGATTGAACTGAGATTGATAATTAAACCCCCACCCTGTTTTCTCATCGTGGGAAGAACCTCCTTTGTAAGTACTACTGTACCTATGAAATTGGAGTCCATCTGCAGCCTTATATTTTCATGAGGGGTGGTCTCGACCGGTCCTCCCGTATGCATCCCTGCATTATTTATCAGCACATCGAGCCTGCCTTCATTCCCAAGAATTGTCTTAACCGCTTCTTTAACTGAAATGTCATCCGTAAGATCCATCTTAAGAGTCCTAACAGAAGCGGGTACCTCACAATCTTTCCTTACGGTTCCATAAACAATATGTCCTTTTTCAGCAAGCAGTTTTGCAGTTTCTCTTCCAAAACCTGATGAAATGCCGGTAATTAAAATGACTCTTTTTAACATAAGTTTGTCTTTAACCGCAAAGAACGCAAAGATATTACGCTAAGGTCGCAAAGGCATAAATTACTATGGATTTACTTTGCGTACTTTGCGCAAGTCGTACCCTCCGAAGCTATAGCGAAGGTGGGCTTAGCGTACTTTGCGGTTAAATTCTTCATCTTTTTAAAATTCCCAGTTCTTTAGCCGCTCTGGTTATTTTTTCTATTGAAAGCTCCACCTGCTCTTTTGTATGGGTTGCCATAAGCGAATATCTGATCAGGCAGTCTTCCTTCGGTACGGCAGGTGATACAACAGGATTGACAAAGATGCCATCGGCCAGTAATGCCTGCGTCAGCAGAAGGGCTTTTATGTCATCGCGGATGAAAAGAGGTATTATTGGTGTCTCAGATTTCCCTGTGTCAAATCCCATCTCTTTAAATCCTTTAAGTGCGTAATGAGTTATTTCCCAGAGATGATTTATCCTTTCAGGCTCGCTGACCATAATATCGACTGCTGCAAGTACGGATGCTGCCGATGCAGGTGTCATGCTCGCGCTGAAAATCAATGTGCGGGAATTATGTTTTATGAAATTGATCGTATCCTTGTCCGATGCAATAAAACCTCCAAGTGAGGCAAGTGATTTTGAGAATGTTCCCATTATCAGATCGACTTTATCCGTAAGTCCGAAATGTGATGAGGTCCCCGAACCGTTCTCCCCCAGAACTCCTATTGAATGAGCATCGTCTACCATTATTGTCGCATCATATTTATCAGCCAGTGCAACTAGTTCCGGCAGCTTTACAATATCGCCCTCCATTGAGAATATCCCGTCGACGACGATCAGCTTCATGCTTTCTGCAGTACAGCGCTTAAGTTTGCTCTCAAGAGCATTCATGTCGTTATGTGCGAACTTGAGCACCTTGGAGAACGAAAGCCGGCTGCCCTCAATAATTGATGCATGATCGAGCTCATCAAGAAAGACATGATCCCTCCGGCCCGTAAGAACTGAAACCACACCCAGATTCACCTGGAAACCCGTACTGTAACAGAGTGCACCATCTTTCCCGACAAGATCTGCAAGCCGCTCCTCAAGCTGAATGTGAATATCCAGGGTGCCATTGAGGAATCTTGACCCGGCACATCCGGTGCCATATTTATCAATGGCTTTCTTGGCAGCTTCCTTGATCTTCGGATGGTTTGTCAGTCCGAGATAGCTGTTTGATCCGAACATCAGGACTTTCTTTCCCTTAATTGTAACGACAGTATCCTGGTCGGATTCAATTTCCCTGAAATAGGGATAAATGCCCACCTTCATTGCTTTCTGAGGGGCATCATACTTCGATAAAACTGATTGTAATTTTCTCACAGGCGGAAAATAAAAATGGGTTTCTCCAAATATATGTAAAAAAGTAAATGATTATTTCAATAAAGAACCTTATGAAAGATGAAATAAAAAAATATGCTGTGAATGATTAAGATATTAAAGCCATATTTATTATAATTTTATACTCAAAATATTGCTCATTTTGATAATCTAAACCCTTTGTGTCCTTTGTGATTTCCTTAGTGCTCTTTGTGGTTAAATAAAAATTTCCTCTTAACCACAAAGATCACAAAGGTCCCGATAGCT
>CAYPHL010000161.1:4266-7714 GCA_964410385.1 uncultured Rikenellaceae bacterium
CGGGAACGCAAAGAGCACAAAGGGGGCTAAAGATTAGGGTTTCAGTGGATTTAACAGACTTCGACAGTTCATAGCTATGTTTAAACTTTATAACTATTCTCTTATAATAATCTTTACCACCGCGGTTATAGTTTTTATATTGTTGTTTTTCATTTCCGCACCATACGGGAAGTTCAGGCGTGAAGGCTGGGGCCTGGCAGTCAGGGCAAAATGGGCATGGATGATAATGGAATTCCTTTCTCCTGCACTTATGGTATATTTCTTCCTGACCGCGGAAAGCTTAAGTCTTCCGGTGATAATTTTCCTTATCGTATGGCTGATACATTATGTACACAGGACCTTCATATATCCATTTGTTCAGTCTGGCAGGGATAAATCATTTCCGGTGGTTGTGGTTATGATGGCTATGATATTTAACTGCCTTAACGGATTCGTGAACGGGTACGGAGTTTTTCACCTTTATGATTATGATGTCTCATGGTTTAAATCCTGGCAGTTCATTACCGGAGTTATAATCTTCATTTCGGGTTATTTAATCAATAAGACTGCCGACAGAATGCTTCGTAATTTCAGAAAGATCAGTCCAAAGGAATATATTGTGCCTGAAGGATGGTTATTCAATTATATTTCATCACCTCATTATTTCGGGGAAATTATTGAATGGGGCGGATGGGCTCTGATGACCTGGTCTCTCCCCGGCCTGGCATTTTTTGTCTTCACATTCGCCAATCTTTTCCCGAGAGCCATCAGGGCGCATAAGTGGTACAGGGCAAATTTTCCGGACTATCCTGCTGACCGGAAGGCAGTGGTTCCCTGGATTGTATGAGTTTGGAGTATTTAGAGTTTGGAGTACTTAGATTTAGAAGTATTTAGAGTATTTAGAGTATTTAGAGTACTTAAAGTACTTAAAGTTGAAGAGGAGAATGCCCCGGGTTTTATTAACTCTAAATACTCTAAGTACTCTAAATACTTTAAATACTTTCTTCCTGTTTTATTTGGAAAGTTAACCCGCAGCATTTACTTTTGCGTGCGAAATCAATTTTTAGAACAAAATGGACGATGTTCCGGCGTATAGTATAAACTAATTCCTGGTACGGAAGGGCAGCCGGATTTCCGGTCATCTCCTCCTGTATCAGACAGAAAGGAGGTGACATGACTTCACTCACAACGTTTTATTTAAGCGGGATTACTGGTAAAGAGGTATTTGATGCCGATGGTGATGCCATCGGAAGAATTAAAGATCTTCTTGTAAGTGCCGTTCCTTCCGGACAGGCTGATCCGAACCAGCAGCTTGTTACCGGAGTTAAGCTAAAGGTCGGGAAAAAGACCGGATTCTATTCCTTTAAGTCTTTCAGGATATCGAAAGCCCGAGAGGAGCTTAATGTTACATGCACCGGACTGGTTGAGCTGCCCGGGGAAGAAGTGGATAACGGGCTTCTGCTTGTGGAAAACATCCTTGATAAGCAGATAGTTGATCTTAATGGCAGGAAGCTTGTGAGAGTAAACGATGTAAGACTTGCTACACTGGCATCAGGAACTTTCGCAATTGCAGTTGATATCGGAATTGAAGGACTGCTGAGAAGGATAGGAATAACCGGACCGATAAAAAGGTTATTATCTTTCTTTAAAATAAAGATACCGACCAGGTTTATCCTGTGGGATGATGTGCAGGCTATTGATTTTTCAAACCTCAACATAAAGCTTTCGAAGAGTTATGCCAGGCTTCATACACTTCATCCATCAGATCTTGCCGACATAATTGAGGAGCTTGGTAACAAATCGAGTACCTCTGTCTTCTCAGCTCTTGATGAGGAAAAAGCTGCAGATGTTCTTGAGGAACTTGAAACCGATGCCCAGATCCATATTGTTGAAAGCCTTCCTGTAAACAAGGTTGCTGATGTTTTTGAGAAGATGCCGGCTGACGAGGTTGCCGATATAATTGATGAACTGGAAGATGACAAAGCAGAATTACTTCTGAAGGAAATGGAAGCTGAATCCTCCCAGGAGGTAAGGGAACTTCTGGAATATGACGACGATCTTGTAGGAAGTATAATGACCACCGACTATCTCTCGTTCAGCAGCACGAAGACTGTAGAAGAAGTGCTTAACGAACTGAGAGCCAAAAAGCCTGAAGCCGCTGAACTGTATAATATGTTTGTTACGGAAAATGACGACAGGCTGATAGGGACTTTTAATCTCCGCGATCTGGTTGTTTCAGAACCCGAAATGACGATCGGAGAAATAATGAAATCTGAACCGGTATCATTGCTTGACGATCAGAAAACATCGGCAATTGCAGAGGTTGTTTCAAAATACAACCTTCTTGCCGTGCCTGTCATCGATCAGAATGAACAGCTACAGGGTATGGTTGTCGTCGACGACGTGGTTGAAGACCTTATAAGTGAAAGGAGGACAAGAAAACGCAGAAAATAATCCGGGGCAATGACAGAAATAAAATTCGAAAGGAAACATCTTTTCAGGAGGCTGGGGATTTTTCTGATGATCCTGGGCCCCGGTATTATTACCGGAAGCGTTGATAATGACGCCGGAGGTATAACCACCTATTCCGTGGCCGGAGCTGAATACGGATACGGACTCATCTGGACCCTTATCCCATCATTCCTGGTTCTTATTGTTATCCAGGAAATGAATGCAAGAATGGGGATCGTAACAGGGAAAGGACTTGCGGATCTTATCAGGGAAAATGCAGGGATAAAGATCACATTTTTCATTTTCATAGGACTATTATTATCGGGAATCGGCAATACGACAACTGAATTTGCAGGTGTTGCCGGCAGTATGGAAGTTTTTGGCGTTACAAAATATATATCCGTTCCCATAGTAGCTGTAATGGTCTGGTTCCTTGTTGTAAAGGGTACATATAAGATCGCGGAACGGATCTTTTTGATATTCAGTTTATCGCTGCTGACTTATGTCATTTCCGCAATAATGGGCAAACCCGACTGGAAAGAAATCGGAACAGCTGTCATAAGACCCGGTGTTGAGGTCAATACAAGAAGTATGACAATGATAATTGCCCTTGTCGGAACTACAATTGCCCCATGGATGCAGTTTTACATGCAATCGACTGTTATTGAGAAAGGATTGAAAATGAAACATTTCAGGTACACAATGGCAGATATTATCGTAGGATGCATCGTAACTGTGGTCGTTGCATTCTTTATAATGGTAGCCTGCGGATCAACTCTTCATCCAAACGGAATAGTAATCAACGAAGCCAAGGATGCTGCCTTATCGCTCCGTCCTCTTGCCGGGCACCTTGCATCACAGGTCTTTGCTTTCGGACTTTTTATCGCATCGATCTTTTCCGCGACAATATTACCGCTTGCAACCGCATATTTTGTATGCGAAGCATTCGGATTTGAAGCCGGTATAGATAAGAAATGGGATGAAGCAAAGGAATTCTATATTCTTTATACCGGTATCA
>CAYPHL010000162.1:0-1440 GCA_964410385.1 uncultured Rikenellaceae bacterium
ACTTTTAGTGAATAAAGTCACTGTGTATGTGAATTAATTCCCTAAAAATCCTGAATATTCCTTTGGTTTTATCGTAACTTTGTTTTTGTCAATGTTATGCAGGAATAATTTCACACTAAAGAAATGAACCTGATCAGAGTCTGCAATTTGTCTAACTTATAATACTAATGCTATGAAGAAAGCTTTACCCTTTTTGTTTATGCTTTATGCACTGGCCGGAAACGCACAAAATTACCTAATCTCATTTGCCGGGACAGGAGAATCTACGACAGTTTCATCGGTAAAGGTCGATAATCTAGCCACAGGTGAAACACTTATACTAAGCGGCACTGATATCCTGAGACTTAATACTTCAACAGGAATTAACACATTTGATGCTCCCATATCAAAGGGTATTAATATTTATCCTAATCCGATGACTGATCACTCATCCCTGCAGATCTGCCCTCAGGAAGAAGGAATGGCAACAATTTCATTAATTGATATTTCAGGAAAGCTAACAGGCCAAATTGAAAGCTACCTTGATAATTCACTCAATGAATTCCGTCTTTCCGGAATAAGTGCCGGATTATATCTGGTCAATATCAGAGGGAAATCATGGCAACTTACCGGCAGATTATTAGCAAAGAGCAGGTCTGCAGGAAATACGGTCATTGAAAGAATAAGCAATAACCATATACTAGGATCACCTGTAAAAGATAATGCTTCTAAAAACGCCGCAGCTACAGTGGATATGTTCTATACATCCGGACAAACGTTGAAATTCACCGGAACCTCAGGTAATTTTGTAACAATTATTACCGACATACCCTCTTCAGACAAGACCATTACTTTTAATTTCGTTGATTGTACTGACGGCGACGGGAACGATTATCCGGTTATTGTGACTCCCAAAGGTGAGGGAAAATCGGGAAATCTGATGTGGATGGGAGGAAATCTCAGGACTACAAGATACAATGACGGGAATGACATACCTGTTATAACAAACAACACCGATTGGAGCAATCTGGCAACCCCTGCATTCTGCTGGTTAAATAATAACGAATCGGCAAATAAACCAGTATATGGAGCATTATACAACTGGTACACTGTAAATACCGGTAAACTCTGCCCGGCAGGCTGGCGTGTACCTACTGATGAAGAATGGACTTCTCTTACTGACATTCTGGGAGGTGAAAAAGTTGCAGGTGGTAAAATTAAAGAAGCAGGAACAATGCACTGGGATGCTCCAAATACCGATGCAACAAACGTGAGCGGTTTTACTGCCCTGCCCGGAGGTTACCGTATGGCTAACGGAATATTCACCGGTCTGAGGGAATATGGGAAGTGGTGGTCATCATCCCCTGTAAACGATCAGGAAGCCTGGTTTCGATATGTTGGATACTCCTTTGGCAATGTCAGAAGAAGTATTTTTGATAAGAACTTCGGCTGCTCAGTACG
>CAYPHL010000162.1:1540-4298 GCA_964410385.1 uncultured Rikenellaceae bacterium
CACTTTAGGCACTTTACTCCCTGCCCCCGTCCCATCCTGCAAGCCGTGCCCACAGGTGCCAGGCTGCATATGCTTTCAGATTACCGTTGAGCGGTTGGGTATGTGCAACTGGTTTATTATACCAGTCTACATTGACAGTATGATTATTTTGCCAGGTTATTGCCCAGTTTTTATCTGTTCCACTCGGTAATGCAGGATCTCCCGATGACTTGGTAACACCGTCACCATCATAATCATAATTGCACCCGTCAGTGGCTCTCTTGTCACCGTAATAATTCCCATCAGGATCATAAGATTCTATATCAGCAAAATCATAAAGGATCTTATTATTTGCCTTGCAATAATTCCTTATCTGCTCATTCCGTAAATGAAGATTACCCGTAAGTCCGGTCCCGTCAAGATGACCGGTCATATAAACAAATTTTACATCAGGGAAATCTTCTTCCAGTCCTGACATAAGATTCAGATAGGTATTGATATCAGCCTCTGTTGCGGAAGATACCTGTCCGCACCATGACCACATAACCACATTTACGTCGTGGTTTGCAGCAAGATATTTTCGGGTTTCTGCTTCCCATTGGGTCCGGTTGGGATTGCCAAGATCGCCGGGCATGGCATAGTCATGAAGATCCAGAGCTCCTCCTGTACCACCATTATTCCAGTCATAGGTTGTACCTCTGAACGATACCAGGCCTTTCATTCCTTCAGTAATCTGACTTCCGTGAGAAGTATGGCCATAAGCAATATGAAGTGATGTTTTTGCAGCGGTAATCCATTCAGCAGGAATAGCTGCCAGATCAGTACAGGTGTGATCTGTTGAAAAATCGTCCTTCAATCTCAGATCATTGTCATCCTTATTGCAGGCAAAAACCAGAAGGATAAATAAACCGGGAAATAATACCTTTATCATCTTAATCATATTCAAAACTATTAAGTTATTGCAGACCATACTTATACGCCCGGATAATTAAAAAGGTTACAGGCTCACTGTAATTAGACAGCGCTTTCTGTCTTATCTTTTTTCAATCTGGTAAACATTTTTGAAGGTTATACGTATAAAACAACGGAATAAATATTTCTGTCAGGTGCTAATACCATGATAAGTTTTCTACAGCCCATTACCTGGCAGTGAACGTGCTAAGATTATGAGGAGATTAATAAAATCGGCATTTTTTCTTCTTTTGATATCTATAACAATAACAGGTTGTTATGCTGAGAAAAGAAATATGAGTGAACTCGGGGGACTGATGCTTCTTGATCACACATATCTGAGCAGGAATAAAGCTTTCTATTCCAGGCGTAATAAAAGGTTAAAGAAAAATGTGCATAATAATCATAAAAAAGTTGCCAGGGAAAATAAGAAAATCACATCTGTAAAATATCGATAGGGATTGCTTCGTCACGCCTGAGGCGTGACTCGCAATGACCTTAGCATGAAGCACATTGAGTGTTCTCGCTACAAGCGTTGCAACATTTCAATTGCCTTTTTCGTATCAGTAGGTCTAAAAGTCAATTGTCAACAATATTTTAAACCAAAACCTGAGAATATGAAAAAGTGCAGAAAAAGTGCCAAGGAAAAGTTAATGGATTTCAACAAGACCATCAGGACCGCTTTGTTAAGAGGTGATATGATTTGCGGAGTTGCCGGTAAAATAAGCGGTGATCTTTTTGCGAAAGTGACAGGAACAATTATCAATAATAAAAGATACTATGGTATCTGGGAAAAGGATCTGCTTGAAGGAAAATGGCATTTGCTGCATTTTGGTGTAAAAGAGGATGTTGAGCCGGAATGGAAGGATTACACCGATTTCTGGACACAACACGGAGACCGTATTTCCCCTATGGCTGCATAGGGGATTGCTACTTTATCTTAAAATTATAACTACCCCTCAGCGCTACAACAAAATTCCGGTCATTTCCGGTTGCATATCTGGTAATATCTGTTATTCCCGGAATAACTCTCAATCCGACTCCGAAATTGCTTTTAAATTCATAACCTATTCCTACCGGAAAACTCAAATCAATTTTCCGCATATTGACAATTATATTATCAACCGTCCCTTCATATTTTTTTGCGCTGACAAGGAATCCCGGCTGGATACCTGCTTCCGCAAAAAATCCAGAATCAAACTGATATCTTGCAACCACCGGGGTATTGATATATAAAAGATTGGTCCTCCCTTTAGTGTCTGATTCCTCCCATTTCGCTCCCTGCATAGAAACGTTCGCCTCTGCTCTGAGATCGATGTTGTCATTGAGCCTGTAAAAGGGATAAATAACTCCTGCCTGTAAGCCAACGGGATCATACCATTTGTCCTTCCCATAAATAGTATGTTTTGTAATTGATATAAATCCGGTTATTGATGTATTCTTTGATGTATCAGGAACCATGATTGTTGGTACTCCCGGATATCCAACTTCATATTGATCAGTATGATGAAATTTAGAAGGCAATTCCTTTACATCGCTCCATATATTATTTATTGTCGCACAGGACTGGCTGACTAACATAGAAATAATTGTCAAAACCAGGATATTGATTTTCCGTATCATTAAGTAATCTGAATAAAGTACAATCTGTTAGTTTTGAAACCTTTTAGCACGCTAAGGTAAGGATATTTTCGGTATTTTGAAGTAGTCGAAAAGGATTGCTTCGTAAGACTACTTTGACGATAAGTCGGAATCATCGGAAAGGATTGCTTCGTCCCGCTTTAACACCATAGGTTTAACGGAGCTTTGTGGCGGGACTCGCAATGAC
>CAYPHL010000162.1:4398-7595 GCA_964410385.1 uncultured Rikenellaceae bacterium
GCGGGACTCGCAATGACGGTGCCATTGACGGGCTTTTTGGTTACCGGTAAAGAAATAATTCGTTATATTTGTAATTATCAGGTATTAACAGGTAATAAGGTGGTTTTAAGGTATACATTAGTAATTATTACAGCAGTCTGGCTTAATACAGGGAATTCGATAGCTCAGATTTATGGATGTACAGATCCTCAGGCATTGAATTACAACAGTTCAGCGACAGTTAATGACGGGAGCTGTAATTATCCCCAAACTTCTGTTACGCCTGAAACAAGCATGAATCTGGTAAATACACTGGATGAAACTTCCGGACTCATCGTCTGGAATAAACTTTTATGGACACATAACGACAGTGAAGATTCAAATATTTATGCTCTTGATACTATTAATGGTAATATCCTTCAATCCGTGCAGCTGACCGGAACCGTAAACAAAGACTGGGAAGAGATTTCCCACGATAAAGATTACATATATATCGGTGATTTCGGGAATAATTCGGGTGGCAACCGGACTGATCTGAAAATACTTAAGATATCAAAAAATTCAATCTCAACTGGTCAGCCTGTTATTGAAACAATTAACTTTTCCTATGCTGACCAGACGGATTTTACACCGGCCGCATCAAATACGACTGACTTTGATTGTGAAGCTTTTATAGTTTCATCTGATAGTATTTACCTTTTTACAAAACAGTGGACCAGTTTAAAAACGAGTGTTTATTCCCTTCCAAAAACAGCAGGTAATTACATAGCTAAGAAAAGATCAACCTATAATGTTGAGGGTCTGGTGACAGGAGCAACATATCTGGAATCAGAAAGACTAACAGTTCTTTGCGGATATAATCCTATCCTTGAACCATTTTTTTACCTTCTTTATGACTTCAGGAACTCAGATTTCTTCAGCGGAAATAAAAGAAAATTATCTGTTTCTCTCCCCTTTCACCAGATTGAGGGTATTGCAACGACTAACGGATTAAAGTACTTCGCAACAAATGAGTACCTTTCATTCTTAAGCATTCCTCAGAAACTTCACGTTTTTAATCTATCAGCTTATCTCGATCAATACCTGCAATCTGTTACTTCCGTTGAGCTGGAAACCGAAGAAAAAGAGGATTACATAGTTTATCCGGTGCCGACTGACAATTATATTTATGTCTCCCGCAAGACTGAATCGTATGAAACAGAATATACACTGATCAATATGTGGGGGCAGCTGGCTTTAGCCGGAATGTTAAATGGAGAGGAAAACCGTATTAACTTAACTGACTTGCCTTCAGGGATTTACTATTTAAAAATAGGCAGCCCGGCAGGTAAAAATTTTAAGGTAATTAAAATATAAGGACTTATTCCTGCCATTGTACCATTGAGCCGTTGAACCTTTGAGCCTTTTTTGCCATTGTGCCTTTGAACCTTTGCGCCGTTGCACCCTTCTTGCCGCTATGCCTCTGAGCCGTTGCGCCTTTGCGCCTCTGACTTCTTCTTGCCGTTGCGCCTTTGCGCCCTGTCACTTAGAACTAGTCTTCTTATACCTGTCGGATTTAACGCTTTTAAACATCCTGAAGGCGTTCTTTCTGTAGATTACACCTGCCTTGAAATTGAAAAATGATACTGCCGATGAAGATGATCTGGTTTGCAGCATATAACCGGCCGAAAGATTGATCTCCAGGTGGGGTGATATGGAACGGCTTACCCCTAATCCGGGATTGACAAATATTTTTGATCCGTCTGCTATTTCAGCAGGATCAACCAGTGCTCCGGCATCAGCATAAATATAAGGAGTGAAGCTTTTGAGATAAAAGCTATACTTGTTTTCGATGTACAGTGGTAAAAGAGCCTTATCTTCAAACTGGAAATATCCGATCCCGATCCCACCCAGGAAATTCCTTGAGATCTGATAGCCGAAAAGATTTGTGATCCCGAAAAAATAAGCCGAATTTGAAGGGCTGCATGAACATAATCCAAATCCCCCGTTTAGCTCCGTTGTGTTAACAAATCCCGGAGTAGCTACATATCTGAATGAGGGATTTGTAATTACTGTTGCATACTGACTGTATGATAAAGTTGAAATTAAGAGGATTAATATGAAAATAGTAAAACCTTTCTTCATGATTATTGTATTACAGATCCGCAAATTTAATAAAAATCATTCTAATCCGGGTAAGCGGATAAATTACCAGGAATATTTCCTTATAACGTACAAATCTGATTTTTGTGACCTGAAATTATATTTTTACTTCAGGGTATTATAGAAATACCTGTCATTGACTTTTGGTTTCCCGCTTCTGAACATCCTGTATGAATTCTTCCTCCATGAAATTCCCAGTTTAAAATTGAGGAAAGTTACCCTCGTAAGAGTGGTCCTGGCCTGGATCATATAACCCACTGAGAAGTTGATATCAAATTTGGATGACAATGTCCTGCTGATACCAACACCGGGATTGACAAATATTTTCGAATTGTCATAGAATTCAGTAAGATGTGCCACTCCTCCGCCATCAGCATAAAAAAATGTGGAAAAATTCTTAAGATACATATTGAATTTATATTCAAGAAAAACAGGAAAGAGATCCCCTCCCTCATAATGTAGATAGCCCACACCTATACCTGCAAAGAAATTCCTGTCAATCTGGTATCCGAAAATGTTGGTCAATCCCAGATAATAGTTTGAATAAACATTTTCCGGTTCATATGGAGAATTTTCCTCACCGGCAGTAACGAGTCCGAATGCTCCGTTCAGTTCTGTAAGATTTACGAATCCGGGTGATGCAGCATACCTGAAGGAATGGTGGGCTGAAAAGCCGGAATACTGTCCGGAGGCAACCGAAAAGGACAACAATAACTGAATAAACAGAAGTGTTCTTCGCATCAGGGGTAATTTCATAGTACTAAAATAGTAATAATCGGGGAATTATCTTTACGGGTATTCGGAATTATCGGAAAGGATTGCTTCGTCCTGAAATCTGGCATCGAAGTACTTCCGAAACCATAGGGCAGGTCTCGCAATGACGGTGCCACGGAGTGGATTTTGTAATGAACGGGACGGGTTGCTTCGCCCCGGGTTATGGCTTCGTGATACTGACGAAGCTATATTTCGGGGCTCGCAATGACCGTAGCACGATGGAACAATGTAGTTAACCGTTCTGACTTAACTCCGTGAAACTCCGTATACTCCGTGGTAAAATAAAAATTGTAACTGAAACT
>CAYPHL010000163.1:0-7577 GCA_964410385.1 uncultured Rikenellaceae bacterium
TTCCGGTTATTTTTCGACCGGCATTCTGGCTTGTACATGGACAAGCCATTCTTCCAGTTTCCGGTTTAGTTTTTTCACTCTGGAGGATTTAGTTGCAGCCAGATCATTTGTTTCTGAGAAATCCTTCTTAAGGTTATAGAGTTCATAGGGTGTACCTTCGTACCTTTTGATAAGTTTCCAGTCTCCGTCTCGTATAATGCTGTAGGGTACAACATCTCCGACCCTGTAGTGCGGGAAATGCCAGTAAAGCGGAACCTGCTTCAGCTGCTTTCCATAGAATACAGGACTTATATCACGGCCATCTATGATATGGCCAGGCGGGAGAGAGGTCCCGGTAACTGAACAAATGGTAGGCAAAAAATCAATGCTGCAGACGGACAGATCGCATTTCGATCCGGGTTTAATTACATTTTTCCAGTAAACAAACATTGGTTCCTTTATTCCTCCTTCATAAGGATATCCTTTGCCTGACCGTAATGGTTTATTATCAGTGGATCCAAGCAATCCTCCATTGTCAGAAAAGAAAATTATTATTGTATTTTCAATGAGATTTTCATCTTCAAGTACATCAATCAGTTTTCCGACTGCATCATCAAGATGTTCCACCATAGCGGCATAAACGGCATTTGTCTGGTCATCAACCTTGTTTTTCGTCTCATATTTCCTTATGGTTCCGGGTTTTGCCATTAAAGGTGTGTGCACTGCATAATAGCACATGTTTATGAAAAACGGCTCATCTTTGTGTTTACGGATCACTTCTGTAAGTTCATCAGCAAGGCGGTCTTCAAGGTATTCTCCTGCTTTACGTGGTTTGAGGTTCGGGAAAGTGACTCCCTGTTTGTTAGCATAAGGATCAAAATAATTGACAGGTTGTCCCATATCACAACCTGCAATATTAACATCATAACCCTGTTTCTCAGGATAATAATCATCCGGACCGAGGTGCCATTTCCCGGCATGACAGGTGAAATAGCCATTTGTTTTAAGCAATTCGGCTATTGTTACCTCTTCGAGTTCCATCCAGTATGGATTTGAGGGAGTTCTCAGTTTTCTGTCGCCGTTCTCTTCATATGGAGGAGGTGTCTCGATCTTCCCATTCTGGACCTGGAACCTGGCCCGGATCCAGTCGGTTATTCCGATCCGTGCCGGATAACGGCCGGTCTGAAGTGATGCCCGGGTGGGAGAGGAGACGGCACATGCTGCATAAGCCTGACTGAATATCATGCTTTTTGCTGCAAGCCTGTCGATATTTGGTGTTTCATAAAATCTGCTTCCATTGAATCCCACATCCCTCCAGCCAAGATCATCAACAAGAAGCATAATAATGTTGGGTTTATTTTCCCTGGCGTTTTCTGCTTTTCCGATACCGGTAGCAAGCAGCGCCAATCCAGCTGTTCCCAGGATGCTTTTATTGACCAGGCTTCTTCTATTTATCATATTCAGGATTAAAAAATTTTATCACAGTGCATTTTGTAAAGCAAGGAATCCCACCCGGTAATTTTTCATCATTCGGACCGGCTCACAGCTTTCATCAGATAATTCAATATCCAGATAACCATTGTATCCCGATTTGCTAAGCAGACTGAACAATTTCCGCCATGGGTAATCGGTATATAATTCCCGTAGATGAACATTTCCGATCCTTCCTTTTACCAGATTGAACTGATCTTCAAGACTCATTCCCTCATATCCTTTCGGAAGATCTTCTCCTGTATAATCACTGTCAGAATTATTCCAGATGATCCAGACATTAGGATTATCGGCATAGTCAAGGATCTTTTTTATTACCGGAATGTTAGCTGTTCCCTGTCCGTGTTCCTCAAGTCGTACCTGGACGCCGAGATTATATCCGGTAGTTGCACATTCAGAGACTGATTTCCCGATCTGTTCCAGGATCTTTTCCCTGGAAGGATCACCCTCTGCCGGTACTGCGTTGGGGAATACCCGGATACCCAATGCTCCAACATCAGCAGCCAGCTGCAGGTATTGCTTTGTACCTTCTATATTCCTCCTTAGTTCAGAAGAGTCGGTTGAATGATACTGAAAAGCACTTGCGAGACTGATGGCCAGTCCGGCATCGGCGAATCGCTTTTTAACCTCCGTACGCTGTGCTGAAGTTAAGGTCACTTCAACACCATGAGCGTGAGTGGTTCGCAATTGTACATGCTCAAACTGTGCTTCTTTACAGTTTTTTATTATTGTTTCAATATCCCATTTACTACCGACCAGATAGGTCATCAGTCCAAGCTTCAGAGGATTCTTGTTTAAAATAAAATTATCTCTTTTTTTTTGACTGTCAGGAGATATTGTAAATCCGGGGAGGGTAAATGCCGCTGCTGAAGCGGCTGCTGAGGTTATAAAACCTCTTCTTGAAAAATTTCTGCTCATATTGTAAACCTGTTAAGTTATCCTTTCAGATAATGATGCTTTACAAGTTGTTTGTATAGTTTTAAAGAATCGGGGTGACCTGCAATTACGTTTGTTCCGGGCTTATTAATCAGACCGGTATATTGATAAATAAGGATCTTCTCAACAAAGGGAGTAACAGCTTCAAGCTGTTTGATCACCCGTTCGGGTGGTGCAGGTAACAATGCACTCTGATATACCTTCCCTTCAAAGCGGAATACTTCAACATCAGCCCACAGTTCAGAACGGCCTGATTTCTTATGCACCCTTTGCAGATTTTCATAGAAAGCAGCGCTTTCCTCCACTCTGGTCTTTTCAACACCGATCTCATCCTGATATGCTACAAAATCCACGTTAAGCTGATCGAGTTGTTTTGTATATATATCATCAGCTTTTACATTACGGGTTCCATACGGAGCTATAAGGGTTTTCTTTCCCGGTGTAAGCTTTTCAGCTTCTGCAGATGAAACATTAACATAATTTATGAAGAAATCCTCATAATACCCCTCTATACCTGTTTCATTCGGGTAGTACCAACCGTAGAAACTTTTATGATGTGCATATTTACCGGCTACTTCGTTCATAGCCCTTAGCCTCAGTACATTTATCTCAGGATCTTTCATCAGCAGAACAGGATTGGTCCAGTCGCCGAAAAATCCATTGCTGACAAAAAACCTGATATCATATTTATCCGCTGCAGCCAGTACGGTCTCCAGGGGATCCTCACAGTTAAGGGTATGCTTTGGTAAAAGCTTTGAGGGGTAGAAGCTTTTGTCATAAATTGCAACATCAAGCAATACCAGGTACTTCATGCCGGTCCCTGCTATCTCCTTTATCTTTTCCTCCCATTCCTGAGCGGTAAAACTCAGGAGTCTCGGATTCCAGTATTTTCCCTCAGCCGCACTGTGATGCTGAAATTCAAACCATGAGCCTTCAATTGCCTTGACTTTCTTCTTGTTTTTATTTTTATCCTTGTCTTTGTCTTTGTCTTTTATTGCTCCTGAAGCCATTAACTCATCAGAAAGACACATTCCAAGAGTTCCGGCTCCTAGTGTTTGTAGGAAATTTCTTCGTTTCATTTTTAATATTAATATCTTTATTAATTAATAACCAGACTATTGAAGTCTGTGAGGTTAAGTTGAAGCAGGTAGAAAAACCATTTCATATGATCATGTGCTAAAATAATTTAAATTCTTATCAATGCTTAGTTTTGTAAGCGATTTCCTATTCATTAACTTTATCCATCTTAATTTAGTTTTAATGAAAGTCAGTTTACTGAATATTCACAAATCGTTGAATAAAGCTTATCTGAAAGTCAAGCCGAACAGGACACAGATGGAGACTTTCAAGAAAAATATTATCAACCTGTTTGACAAGATAAAGGAATCAGAATCAGAGGAATTCCATAAGAATATTATTTCAGAATTTCTGAAGAATACTTATTATGCTCCTGATTATTACATCAATACTAAGGGAAGAGCTGATCTTGTAATACATACAGGTAAGGATACCTCAGGACCTGTCGGGGTATTGTTTGAGACGAAAAAGCCGGGAAGTAAGAGTGAGATGCCTGCCAGAGACTACCTCAAATCAAAAGCTTTTTATGAAATTATTCTTTATTATCTAAGAGAGCGGATCAAGGAAAAGAATATTGGTATAAAATACCTGGTAATTACTGATATATATGAATGGTTTATTTTCTCATCAACCGATTTTGAAAGGTTATTTGCCTCAAATAAGAAACTTGTAGGACAATTTATAGATTTTGATGAAGGCAGACTTGCCGGATCAACTACGGACTTTTTCTATAAATATATTGCTGAACCTATTATAGATGAGATTGATAGTGATATATCTGTTACTCACTTTGATATCAGGGACTATGAGTCAATAATAAGGAATCCGGACAAAGGGGATGATAACAAGCTTATTGCTCTGTATAAAGTATTTTCTTCTGAACATCTGCTTCGGCTGCCATTTGCAAATGACAGTAATTCGCTTGATAAAGTATTCTATTCAGAGCTTCTTCATATAATAGGACTTGAAGAAATAAAGGAAGGCAGCAAAAAAGTTATCGGGCGTAAAAAAGAAGAAAAGCGTAATCACGGATCCTTCATCGAGAATGCCATCACTATACTCAAATCGGAGGATTGTCTCTCTCACCTTCAGAAACGGTCAGATTACGGAAAATCTACAGATGAACAACTATTCAATGTCGCACTTGAATTATCGATAACATGGATTAACCGCATACTTTTTTTGAAACTGCTTGAGGGCCAGCTGGTAAAATACAACAAGGATGATAAGAAATTTTTGTTTCTGAACCATGAAACTATAACCGACTATGATGAGCTAAACAAATTGTTCTTCAGAATTCTGGCAGTGAAAGAGCAGGAGAGGAGCGTTGATGTAAAACAGAAATATGCGAACATACCCTATCTGAATAGTTCTCTCTTTGAACCCTCGGATCTGGAGCATGGAACAATAAGGATTAATAGTCTCAATGACAATACAAAACTACCTCTTTTCGGTAACACTATCCTGAAAGACAAGACCGGCAAAAAGCTTACAGGAGAGATTGGACCGCTGGAATATCTTTTTGAGTTTCTCAATGCTTATGACTTCTCCAGCGAAGGATCATTGGATATACAGGAGGAGAATAAAACCCTGATAAATGCTTCGGTTCTGGGACTTATTTTCGAAAAGATAAATGGTTATAGGGATGGCTCATTCTTTACACCAGGCTTCATTACGATGTATATGTGTCATGAAACCATTACCCGAGCCATCGTTCAGAAGTTCAACGATGCAAAAGGATGGAAGTGTGAAACAATAAATGATGTTTACAACAAAATAACTGATATTGATGACTCAAACCGGATAATAAACAGCTTGCGGATATGTGATCCGGCAGTCGGATCGGGGCACTTTCTGGTATCGGCGCTGAATGAAATAATTGCCATCAAATCGGAACTTGGAATACTTGCAGATAAGGAAGGGAAACGGCTGAAGAATTACCATGTTGAAGTCGTAAATGATGAGCTTGTAATAACAGATGAATATGGAGACTTCTTTGAATACAATCCATGGAATATTGAGAGCCGGAGAGTACAGGAGACGCTTTTCAGGGAGAAGCAGATAATAATAGAGAACTGTCTTTTCGGGGTTGATATTAATCCGAATTCAGTTAAGATTTGTCGGCTTCGGCTATGGATTGAACTACTGAAAAATGCATATTATAAAGGAGACACAAACCTCAGAGCGCAGGGCTCAGAGCTAAACCATGAACTTGAGACCCTTCCTAACATTGATATAAACATTAAGTGTGGGAATTCACTGATAAGCAGGTATCCGCTGGATGCAGATATAAAATCAGCGTTAAAATCTAGCCGGTGGACGGTTGATAATTATCGCGAAGCGGTAATGACATACCGAAACGCCCGGTCGAAGGATGAGAAGCATGCCATGGAGCAGCTTATTGAAAAGATCAAAAGTGAATTTGAAACTGAGATATCGAAAAGCGATAAGCGCTTTTTAAAGCTTAATAAACTTAAGGGCGATCTTATCAGTTTATCGGACCAGGGAAGATTATTTGAGATGACAAAAAACCAGAAAGATGAATGGAATAAAAAAATTATAAAACTGACTACAGAGATTCAAAGCCTTGAGTCTCAAATTGAGGAAATTAAAAACAATAAAATATATGAGAATGCCTTTGAATGGCGTTTTGAGTTCCCGGAGGTTCTGGATGCTAACGGAGATTTTATGGGATTTGATGTGGTGATCGGGAATCCGCCGTATATAGATATTAAAAGTCTATCTAAAAAAGATGTTGATTATATTTTTAACACATATAACTCAGCAAATAATCGTGTCAATCTTTTTTCTACATTTATAGAAAAGGATCTCCTTCTTTTAAGTCAACAAGCATTTTTGACTCAAATTATACCAACATCATTGTCCTCACAATCATCATATAAGAAGCTTCGAGAAATAATCTTAAAAAACTATAATATTAATGAAATAGTTAGGTTGCCGAATGAGATATTTGGAGAACATACAGGAGATGTTAAAGTTGACACTCTAATTCTATTCATTTCTAATAAATTAAAACAAAAGAATGAAATAAAAATAATAGCCTATGATGGATATGAAAGAATTAGTGAAATAAACTCAAAATTTGCTGATAGTTATTTAACAATAAATCAAGAGGTTTGGTTGAATAGCAATGACCTTATTTTTTCATTTGACTTACAAAAAATAGATTCAGACATTCTTGCTAAATGTGAAGATAACTCAGTAAGATTAGAAGAATGTGCAAAATTCAGTTTAGGAATTACTCCTTATGATAAATACAAAGGACATACCGAAGAGCAAATAAAAAATCGAATTTATCATTCTGACTATAAAAAAGATGAAACATTTAAACCATTACTATTAGGGCATGATGTAAAATACTATCAAGTAACGTGGAATGGTAAAACATGGATAAGCTATGGTGAATGGTTGGGGGCATCACGGCAAAGGTTCTTTTTTACTTCTAAAAGGATTCTGGTTAAGCAAATAATAGATTGGTCTTCGAAAAGAATTTGGGCAGCGCTAACAGAAGAAGAATTATATAATACACAAAATGCTTTCAATATTATTCCAAATGAAAGCTTTTTGCCAGAATATATTTTAGCAATATTAAACAGTAAATTAATGACCTACTATCATAGAAAAAAATTTCTTGATAAGTACAAATCAAGATTTCAAAAAATTCTAATAAAAGATTGCAAACTATTTCCTCTTAAAGTAACTAATAAAGAAGAGCAAGCTAAATTCATCCCTTATGTTGAGAAAATTCTATATGAAAAAAAGAAACATCCAAAGTCTGATACCAGTATAGTGGAGAATCAAATAGATAAACTTGTTTACGAACTCTATGGATTAACTCAGGATGAGATACAGATTGTGGAGGTAGGATAATGGAACAAGTTTTGTCAGCCACAGCTGGATAAAAGATAGCGACGACTGAGTGCAGAGTGCTGATTATAGTGCACAGAGCAGACGATTGATTATATCAAAAATGGTTTCGGAGATCATGATAGATTTTTCAGATAATTAACAGATATTCTAATATGGAAAATGGACTTCAGGCAAAATCTTCAGATATCATTATCTATTCTACC
>CAYPHL010000164.1:0-4589 GCA_964410385.1 uncultured Rikenellaceae bacterium
GGGGCAAGGGGTGGCAAGAAGGGCAGGAGTTATTATAGTTGATGTTCCTGAGTTCTCTAAGGTGGTACACTTAGTGTGAACTTTGTGCTCTTTGTGGTTAAACACAAAATTTGATTTAACCACAAAGGCGCTCAAAGGATTCACTAAGGATTCACAAAGGAAATGAATTATAAGAGTAGTAACGAACCATGAAAACCATTCTTTTTTCTTTACTTCTGCTGATATTTTTATCCTGGGGTTGTTCTTCAGACAATAAGATTACCGTTTCCTCTCCCTCGAAAAATATCAGGCTGGAAATCAATAACAGCAAAAAAAACCATGAACCCTGCTTTAAATTAATATCAGGCAGTGAAGCAACAATTCTCTCTTCAACATTCCACCTGAATCTGAAAGATATTTATCTAAATAATGATCTAAGAGTCATTGGGAGCGAAACAGAATCAGTTTCAAATACATGGATTAATAAGTTCGGGGAAAGAAGTGAAATCCACGATAATTATAACCAGCTTAAGATCTTCCTGAAAAATAAAGAAATCAATATAAACCTGATATTCCGCGTATATGACGAAGGTGCTGCATTTGCTTATGAATTCCCCCGACAGGATAGTCGTGATTCATTGACCATAACTGACGAAAAGATAGTTTTCAGTTTTTCAGATGATCATTATGCATGGTCAGCTTCCCGCGCCCAGGCATCATATTCTCATGTTCCTCTTTCAAAGATCGATATCGGTGCAGAACGGCCACTGGTGGTTGAAATTGACAGCAATCTTACAATCGCATTAACTGAAGCAAAGCTGGTTGATTTTGCCAGAATGAAATTTGAACCTGATTCAACAGGTAGAATTGCCATAAGAACGCGGCTTGGAAGCGAAGTAAAAAAATCCCTTCCGTTTCAATCTCCCTGGCGTGTCATAATGATCGGAGAGAATGCAGGAGACCTGCTTGAGAAAAACTATCTGATCTCAAATCTTAATGATCCGTCAGAAATCAGGGATGTCTCATGGATAACTCCGGGAAAGGTTCTCAGGGAAGTATCTCTATCAACTGCAGGCGGTAAAGCGGCTGTGGATTTTGTGTCAGAACATAATATGCAATATGTTGAATATGATGCCGGCTGGTACGGACCTGAAAACAGCGATGAGTCGGATCCTGTTAATCCGGTCCTGGATCCCGCCAGATCAAAGGGACCTCTGGATCTTCATGAGGTGATAAATTATGCAAAATCAAAGAATATCAAAATCCTTCTTTATGTAAACAGAAGAGCGCTCGAAAGAAAACTGGATGAGATATTGCCTGTTTTCAGTGAATGGGGTGTTTCAGGTATCAAATTCGGATTTGTTCAGGTAGGGACACAGGAAGTTACGGCCTGGATGCATGATGCGATAAAGAAATGTGCCGGTTATAAAATGGTGGTTGATGTTCATGATGAATACAGACCTACCGGATTTTCCAGGACATATCCTAACCTCCTGACCCAGGAGGGAATCAGGGGAGATGAAGAGAGTCCTTCCAACACACATACCCTTATCACTATGTTCACCAGGATGCTGGCAGGTGCCGGTGATAATACAATCTGCTATTACGATAACAGGGTCGATGCAAAGATGGGCTCCCATGCTTCCCAGCTTGCAAAAGCAGTCTGCATATTCAGCCCCTTACAGTTTTTATACTGGTATGACAGACCAGTTCCTTCTCCCGGCAAAAAAGCTGAGCTGTGGGGAAAACCAAATATACTGGGAGACGAACCGGAACTGGAATTCTTCGACAATGTGCCCACAGTCTGGGATGAGACCAGGGTGCTTCATGCAAGTATAGGAGAATATGGAGTGATTGCCCGACGGAAAGGTAATGAATGGTTCATAGGGGGAATAAACGGGAACCTGAAAAGGACTCTTGATATTAAATTTTCATTTCTCGATCCGGGGAAAAAATATAAAGCATCAGTCTATTCAGATGATCCGATGGTTGATACCCGGACACATGTAAGGATAGACAGGATCAGTATCAACAGGGAGACTGTATTTCCTGCGTTGCTGGAATCAAATAAGGGATTTGCAATGCATATCCGTCCGGAAAAATAAGGTTCCGGCAACCGGTAGAATTAACCTTTCCGGCTTTTAATCAGGGTAGAAAAAATTCAGAACCTGGCTGACCGGCCCTTCAAAAAAGCCTTGGACAGGCACGGATCACAATGTCGCCCTTATAAATTTGAGGTTCGTTTCTATACCATCCAGATTAATCAGTGTCCATGAAAGGGTATTTGTCAGATTCTGATATTTCAGAAGAGGGAGGTTTTCATTAACCTGAAGATCCAGAATAACCGGCAATGCATCAGCCAGATCCTTATACTGTTGTGAATGTTGGGCTTCCAGTATGAGATCCCTGAAGCTTCTTTCAATATCGTCAAGTAGCTTTCTGTTTCCGGCAGCTGAAAGAATAGCCTTCTGTGATTCAGGCCTTTGTAAATCCTCCGGATTATTTTCCCACTCTCCGATATTCATATTCTCTTCCCGGAGTATCAGACCTCTGTATTCATCAAGCAGGTTTAATACATCATCTATCTTGCCTGATAAAGGAGTTACGACATCAGTTCCGATGATATTAAGTTCCTTTTCAGCTATATTGTAATGCTGTGAAAGATTATAACTGTCATATATTCTTTCTCTTGTAACATTCAGGCCAAGGAGTGCGGAAAATACCGAGCTGACTGCCAGCAGAAAAAGAACAAAAACAGTATTATATATATTGAAATTTTTATTCTTTGATGTTGTGATCAGGAAGACCGGAAGGAAGACCACATACGGAAAAGGAAGGGCTATGGTCATCAGTATCCCTGCAAAGGGCCAGTGTTGTATCTTGAACAGCATTGAGGTAAACACTATAAAACAGGTCAGCCATGTAACAATATGAAGCAAAAGGGTCTGTCTGTTCCTGTCAGCGTTATAGTTATCCCTTAGCGCCAGTGGCAGAAATACCAGCACCAGTGTGGCAATACCGGCAAATAATAGTATTCCTGCTCCAGGCCAGTGATTGATCTTAAAAATTGTACCTGCAATTACAACCAATGTTGTAACTATTCCGAATGTATATAACTTCTGTTTCATGATTATCAAGCTGTTTAGTGATTTTGTACAATATCCTTAAGCATTCCTGCTTCGGCGACCAGTATACTGTTTTTCAGAAGCTCCAGAGAATGTTGTCCTGATAAAACAGAAATCATTTTACCTTCCCGGAATTTCAGAGGAAGGGAAAGCAATTGTGAATACTTCTGAAGTTTCTCAGCAGGGATAACTGTTGAGATAAAAGAGGTATAATCCTGCAAAGCAGCATCAATTTCTTTATACCATTTGCTTTCAGGAGAAGGAAATCCATTCACCGGGAAAGGATTGAATCCGCCTGAGAGGTATCTGTATTTAATTTCAGGAAATACTTCAGACTGACTTATCAGGTCCTGATCCGGACCTGTTTTTCCGGATTCCCCTTCAGATTCCCTTACCATTCCTTCCTGTATATTTTCTATCACAGAAAGAAGTTTAAGGGTGTTTTTATGCATCTGTTCAAGCGTGCTGTAGGAGCTTGAATCCTTATAATTACCGGGAAATTCTCTGTTTTTTTTGTTGAGATACGAGAACATCGCCTGTTGCTGTTCCTGGTGGGTATAGTAATTCCCTTCATAAGATTGTTGCAGCTTCAGGTTGATAAGAGTTCCGGGAATATTAATGACGAGGGCACCGATAACCATAAACAGGAATGTGGATGTAATATATTTCTCATCCTTCCATGTCATACGGGTGTATGCCGGAAAAGCATATGCGAACATTATTATCAGTCCCGATATAACAAGAAGTGTTGCTCCCTGCCAGTGTTGTAATTTGAATAATATACCTGTCACATACAGGATCACCGCCACTGCACCTGCGATATAGACCTGTCTTTTAGGTTTGTTCTCCTGGTCCTGTAATTTTGTGACAAGCAGTGCCGGAACAAACATCAGGGCGCCTGTAAAAGCAAGCAGTAACAGAATGCCCGCACCTGACCAGTGTTGAATCTTAAATATAGTACCTATTACAAAGAAAAAGCCTGCAATGAATGCGGAAATGAACAGGAACAGACTGTTCCTGTTATGAGTTTCTTTCCAGAGAACCCTCAGAGAAGAGGGTAAGAAGACAAAAGCCAGTGCCAGAGCACCTAGCGTAAGCATTATTCCTGCTCCGGGCCAGTGCTGTATCTTGAAGAGTGCAGCAAAGCCTAACAATATTGTTCCGGCAATACCGGAAATTTTCATAGTGTTTTTCATTCTTCTGTATTTAGTATCAACTGCATAAAGAGTTTCTTCCTGTATTTCTTTCAGTCTGCGTTTCCCGAGTTTCTGTTTTACAAGATTATATGCTTCGGCAAAACCGAGACCGTTAAGCATTTCATCTTCAACATCACAGCAGAGATGGTCGATAAGTTCATCAGCGAGGTGAGAGAAAGAGATTTCCTGTTTTTTTACATCGCTGATTATTAAGTTTATATTATCAATTGAGAGTTCAGGCATAGTTTACGCCGGGTTTAGTTTCGATTATCAGCTGAAGTGATTTAAT
>CAYPHL010000164.1:4689-6321 GCA_964410385.1 uncultured Rikenellaceae bacterium
TATATTTAAGTTTCTTATATATTGCAAAGATAGAATATAATATTTATAAAATACAAGCTTTTTGAAAAAAACTGTAGGGAACTCATATCTTTTTATCTAGTAATTTAATTTTAAAGAATATTTTCAATGCAATAAAGATCTGAATCAACATGTTTTACCCCTGCCCCAGGGGGTGCAGGTTGATTTTTACTCTTAGTCCCATAGGGAAATATTTTCCCTTTACCCCGGAAGTTCAGGAATGGATCTGGTTAATATTTACCTGATTTTTATATTTTTACTTTTTCTCTGACTTTTAGATTCCGATTAATCAGGCTGAATTAATTAAATTAAAATCCTCTTCGTATGAAAAAATTGCTTTTTATGAGTCTGCTCATTCTTATACAGGTTTATCTGAACGGGCAAGCGCTGGTTGAAGGCACAGCTGAAAAAGCCGGCATGTCAGCCGCTAAACTGAAAATGATAGATGCCATGACTCAGAAATATATCCAGGAAGAAAAGTTCCCGGGTGGTGTCATACTTGTTGCAAGAAAGGGTTCAATAGTTTATTATAAAAGTTTTGGATACAGGACACCTGAAAAAAAAGAACCGTACAAAAATGATGACATTTTCCGCATCGCTTCAATGAGCAAGGCTATCACGACTGTGGGTATTATGCAGCTTTATGAACGCGGATTATTGGATCTTGATGATCCTGTACAAAAATATATCCCGGCTTTTGCTAAAACCCGTGTACTTGATACTTTTAACAGTTCAGACTCAACTTACACAACCGATCTGCTTAAAACCAGTATCACAATCAGGCATCTGCTTACTCACACATCAGGTATTACATATGGTGACAGCAAGCCGGAGGGAATGCAATTCATCTACAAAAAGCTCGGACTTGTTAATGTTGGCCTGTCGAGCAACCTCATGACAACAGAGGAATTTATCAACCGGCTGGCGGAGGCTCCACTTGCGTTCCAGCCCGGAGAACGATATGCTTACGGTTTGAATATGGATGTGCTCGGACGTGTGATAGAAGTGGTCTCCGGGCAATCTCTGGCTGTTTATCTGAAAAAAAATATTTTTGACCCTCTTCGGATGAACGACACCTGGTTTTATCTGCCGAAAGAAAAGTGGGATCGTCTGGTGCCTCTTTATTCCCATGATAAAGATGACAAATTATATCTATACGGGAATAATCCTATGGTTGATTACCCTAAGTCGGAAGATCACAATTACTATGCCGGCGGAGGAGGCCTTTCCTCAACCGCTATGGATTATGCCCGATTTATCCAGGCATTGCTGAATGGGGGGATACTTGACGGTAACCGTATACTCTCGCGAAGGACCATTGAGGTAATGTCCTCGGATCAGATGATAGTTCTGAACAGGAACGGTAACGGATACAGCAAAACCCCCGGATTTACCTACTGCCTGGGATTCAGCCTTATAACAGACGAAGCTGCAGGTATGTCCTTTAAATCACCCGGAACTTACGAATGGGGTGGAGCTTTCAGCACAAAATTTTTTATTGATCCTGCAGAAGACCTTATTTTTGTCGGGATGGTGAATATCGCACCCAATCACCATGGCTATTTCTGGAACCGTATTACCGCTCTCATTTATGCAGCTATTGAAGATTAATTT
>CAYPHL010000164.1:6421-7574 GCA_964410385.1 uncultured Rikenellaceae bacterium
ACCGGAAATGATAAAGTCGACCTGATTTCAGCCTTGGAAAAACTCAGAACTGAAGCCGGCATTACCAAAATCCTGACAGACACCGGCCGGGTACTTGGAAATATCCTTATTGACCTGGGAATCGTATCCGAAATAAGTCTTTTGATCCATCCCCTGGTTGTGGGAGAAAAATCCTATAACATGTTCGGAAACCTGAAGGAAATTAAATCCTTCAGCCTGATCAAATCGGAACAATTTGATAACGGATGTATATGGGCAGTCTACAGAGTCGGCGCGGCTCTTTGACCAGACGAAGGAGCGGGGAATGTACCGCAAGCGGGAAGTATAAAAAGTTAGACAAAAAAATAAGCCGGCAGGGCACGGCGCGTGGGAACTGCGTGGGTTATTGTTTATCTTTTCCGGACGACTTAAATCCTTTTACCTGGACAGGTTTTTTATTGTCATGCTTCTCGATAAGCTCATCGAAGTAACTAAAGACGAGTTCTATGTTTTTGTCCTGGTTGGTAAACGCATATGGAGGTGTTCGACGGCCACCCCAACTTGATCTTCCAATTTGGAATAGCAAGATATCGTACTCCTCCTTTGTAAGCTGGAACATAAAGTCCTCGGGAAATCTGGCATTGTTTCGGCTAACTGCCTTATTAAGGTTGCCGGTGGTGACGCCGTAAAGTTCTGCCAGGTCTTCATCCAGCATCACTTTTTATCTCTCACTAAGTAGATCTTGCCTGTTATTATCTCATCTGGTATCGCCAGTTGATCAGTTCCTTTTGCCATTTGGTTCGTGTTTGACGTTTGTAAATTTACTTATTTAAACTTGATGCCGCATTTTGCGATATCAAGTTTGTATTTGACTGATTTATGGGTTATTGGATGTCAGCCTAACCTTCAACCGATATCCTGGCTAAACTGGCCAATACCCTGGAAGTCACATCAGATTTTCTTATGAACGGAACTTCAGAGGACCTGGCAGACAGCTTCCTTACAGATAAGGAACTCCTTAATTAGTTTAAGAGATTCGAGAAAATAATGGAGGAGAAAAAGTCAGTGGTTAAAATATTCCCCGATGCGTTCATCTCCAAGGATAAAATCAAACAGCCTTCGCAATAAGCAAGAAGCCCTGTTCAAATGTTACACCCCCTCCACCTGAGGGAAC
>CAYPHL010000165.1:0-3671 GCA_964410385.1 uncultured Rikenellaceae bacterium
TCAAGCACTGATTATCTGAGACTCAAAAATTTTGAAATAGGTTACAGCCTTCCTGCTTCGATCAAAAAGATCGGGCTCAGTGCTGCAAGGATCTACTTTAACGGGGTCAACCTGTTAACATTAGATAAGCTGACTGATTTCGACCCGGAATCGACATCTGCAACAGCCTATCCGCTGAATAAGACCTTCAACATCGGAGTTAATGTAATCTTCTAAATCTTAAGATCATGAAAAAAATTGTTTTTATATTAATCAGTTTGATAGCTGTTGCGGTTTTTCTTACTTCGTGCGATAAGGATTTCCTTGAAACAAAACCGCTTACAGAATTCTCGGAAGTTGACGTCTGGAATGATCCGGCTCTTGTTGAAACATTCATCAACCAGATTTACTGGAGGCTTGATGAACCGTTCAGCAACGGAAGATTAAAATCCAACATTGTTGATGAAGGTCATTATCGGGGTAATGGCGCATCCAAGAACTTTAACAACAGCCTGCTTACCGTCGACCAGATCCCCGGATGGAGTACTCCAAGCCGCTACAGAGCATGGGATGATATTTATAAGACGATCAGGTATTGCAATATTTTCTTTGCTAATATTGACAAGGTACCATTCGAATCAACGCTTACTGATGGCAAAACCCTTGGTGACAGAATGAAAGGTGAAGTCCATTTTCTGAGAGCATATCTGTACCATGAACTGACAGCCGTTTACGGAGGTGTCCCAATTATAACCGAACCATACGGACTGACTGATGATTTCCTTATCGAAAGAAGCTCTTACAGCGATTGTGTTGATTTTATGGTTGAGGAATTGGATCTTGCAGCAGGTCTTTTGCCGACAGTCCACTCAGGAGACGCGAAAGGCCGTGCAACCAAAGGTGCAGCTCTCGCTCTTAAAGCCAGGGTATTATTATATGCTGCCAGCGACCTCTACAATACAACTGTATTTCAGGGATTTTCTAAACCTGAACTGATAGGTTATACAAGCGGAAGCCGGACTGATCGCTGGACCGCTGCCAAAAATGCCGCAAAAGCTGTTATGGACCTGGGAATATACAGCCTGTACAAGGCAAATCCGGCACCGACTGATTCTGTTGCAAAGAATCTGGCAGAACTATTTATTGCAAAGAACACCGAAGAAGATATCTTCATCAAGTACTTTACCACAAATCAGGCACAGATGTATGGTATAGTTACAGGCCCAAATGGTTATCACAACTGGGGAACTAACGCGCCAATACAGGAAATGGTTGATGCATATGAAATGAAAGACGGTTCAAAATTCGACTGGAGCAACCCTGCTCATGCAGCCTTACCTTATGCCAATCGCGAACCCCGCTTCTATTCCACTGTACTTTATGAAGGAGCTGTATGGAAACCACGTCCGGCCGATGTCCAGAATATCGATCCTGTCGGTATCATCCAGGCTGGAAAATGGGAACGCTGGGATGATGCCAGTCAGTCAAAGAAAATATATTATGGTGTTGATACCCGGCAAAGTACTGTTGAAAACTGGAACGGAAGCTATACCGGATATTACCTGAGAAAAGGATTGGATCCGGCAGTTGATGCCCAGTACTTCTATGCCACAGTTCCATGGCGCTGGATGAGATATGCAGAAGTACTTTTAAATTATGCCGAAGCATGTATTGAACTGGGTGGAGTTGACCTTCAGCCAGGACTTGATGCATTAAATCTTGTAAGGAAACGCGCAGGGATGCCACCACGGGTTACCAACGATCAGGCAACTGCTAGAGAATATGTTCGTCATGAAAGACGTATTGAGCTTGCTTTCGAAGAACACAGGTTTTTTGATGTCCGACGCTGGGTAATCGGACCTCAGGTTTATAAACCGATTAAAGTTGCTGATATAACCTATGTAATGGATCCTGTCACCCGTGTAACAGCAACTGTGCCGAAAATTGTTCCAAAGAACTTCGAAACATGGGCATGGCTGGATAAGGCATATTTCTTCCCGATCCTCCGTGCTGAAATGAGCAAGAATAACAAACTGATTCAGAATCCCGGTTACTAGTTTGTCCGGAGGGATCTGATTATTAAATTATTCATTAAACGCAAAGGTCGTGAATACTTTGCGACCTTTGCGTTATACTTTGAGCACTTTGCGGTTAAATATCGTTTTAATTTTCTTAACAGATATCTGATTAATGGAGAAATTCAACCTTATAATAGCTTTTTTATCATTAGTGTCCATTGCGGAAGGACAGAATGAAGCAGCCTTCAGGATAACGCATGGACCATGGCTCTGTGATATGAGTGAAACGGGCGTTACAATAGTCTGGACAACGAATAAGAATGCCCTTGCATGGGTTGAGATTGCACCTGATGACGGAAGCCATTTCTACGGAAAAGAACGACCTAAATACTTTGACAGCTACCTGGGTCGGAAACAGGCAGCAACAAAACTGCATAAGGTAAGAATAGAAAAACTATCGCCCGGAACAAGATACAGGTATGCAATCTTTTCCAGAGAAGTCCTTCAATGGGAAAATGATGCAAAAATCGTTTACGGAACAACTGTGGCAAATGCTGCATACAGCAGAAACTCCCTGTCATTCAAAACATTCAGCGCTCAAGATGACACTGTTTCATTTATAATGCTGAATGACATCCATGGAAGAGCACAATTCATGAAGGATCTTTGTAAAGATATCGATTTCAAATCCATAGATATGGTGATCTTTAACGGAGATATGTCGAGCTCTCTTCATAGTGAAGAACAGATCTTCACTGATTTCATGGATGCTGCTGTAGACCTGTTCGCAAAAAGGATACCTTTAGTATATGTCAGGGGAAATCATGAAACAAGGGGACCTTACGCCGATTATCTTATGTACTATTTCCCGGTAAAAGACGGCAAAGTATACAGGACCATCGATGCAGGAAAAGTTTCTTTTTTGTTACTTGAATGTGGCGAAGATAAGCCGGATTCCGATATTGAATACAGTGATCTTGCTGATTTTGATGCCTACAGGATTGAACAGGCAGAATGGGTTAAAGAGGCAGTTCAGCTAAATTCATTCCGGGATGCCCAGAACAGAATAGTGATCCTTCATATGCCTCCGGGAGTAAGTAACTGGCACGGGACCCTCCATCTTGATGAAACCCTGCTGCCAATTCTCAACACCTCTGACATTGACGTCGTATTAAGCGGTCATACACACAGATATTCTTATAATCCCCCGGCGACCGGGAAAACAACATTCCCGGTTATTGTGAACAGCAATAACGCATGCCTGAGGGGCGATATAATCAATGGGAAGATCCATATCAGGCTGATCGGCACGGAAGGAACAAAAACGATCGAACATACATTGGAATAATGCCGTTAATGAATATTATCCCGGATATTCGGATGATTTGGACAAATCGGACGATTCGGATGATTCGGATGGTTTGGATGGTTCGGACAAATTACCATGAAATGTAGAGACGCCCAAATTGGGCGTCTCTACGATCCATCGTTACGCGATACGGTCATTAACCATTTCGGAAAATTACCGGTTTCGGAAAATCAATTCCGGGTGATAATTTATGGTTGACCCCAATAAAATTATACCTCGAAATTATCACATTCCCGGTATGCCTGTATTACCCTGGCCTCTCCTTCTTTGGTGCCACGGTTACTTATACCATGTTCCATACCTAT
>CAYPHL010000165.1:3771-7400 GCA_964410385.1 uncultured Rikenellaceae bacterium
CCGGGATGATTCCTCAGGGTATTCAGGGGCTCCAGAACTATTGTAAGTCCTGCCGGTTCAGCGATATCACAGCAAATTCTAAGATTATCAATTACGTTTGCCGTCTGATAATCCCTGTGAAGTCTTTCATCATATCTTCCGGGAACCATTAATGCCCATTTTACACCGGTCCTTTTGAAGCATTCCACTCCCTCCTGCACCTTTTTCGTGAGCATTTCTCTTACTTCAGGTTTATCAAGAACGAATGATGTTACGGCAAAATCAGCATATAATACAAAAGGCCCCATCTCCATTCCCAGACGGTTCATCTCATTTGCTATTTTCACCTGTTCCTCAACCGGACGGTTCATCAGCCCGTTGTCGAACATAGCCCTGAATCCCTGGTCATAGCAGAATTTAATGTTGTCAATGGGGTCCTGTCCGGCATGCTGGCGGAACATTCCTAAGCTGGGTCCGTATTTGAGTTTAAAAGGTTCTGTCGCATCGGGAAGTGTTACCTTTCCCAAGCCGAAGACTGAAGGAGCCGCCATTGCGGCAGCTCCTGTTACAGCGGCTTTTCTTATGAATTCTCTTCTCGAGTTCATCATAATTATAAGCTTTATTTTATAATTATCTTACCATTATTTCTTTGAAGTGTTCAGAGGTTAATTACCCTGTTTGGCTCTGGCAGCAGCTCTTTCTGCGGCTCTTTTTGCTTCAGCAGCGGCGTCATAAGCTTCTCCTGCAATGGGAACTTCTTTTGGAATATCAACTTTGCCGAATGCAAATACCTGCGGACCCAGTTTCATGTCGGAGTTCATCATTTCATCCCATGTTACCTCTTTACCGGTATATGCCGAAACGCGTCCCATAATACCGACCATTGTGGATATCGCAGTGTTCTCCAGTTCATTGAAAGGCTGATTATTACGGATTGCTGTAACCATATCAATATGCTCCTGGACATAAGGATCCATCATTGCCCTGCTGTTCGGTTTCCCTTCACTGTCAAGAGGATAGGGATATTTCCATATTTCGGTGCCTGCAAGGTCAACGATAGTATCGATGCAGTTTGTTGAACCTTTGGTTCCCTGTAATCTTTCTGCAACACTGGTCCAGCAGCCATTGATCTGACGGCACTGGCTGTGGAAACGTCTTCCATCTTCAAATACGTATTCGATAGAGAAATTATCATACTGATCACCTGTTACACGTCTAAGTCTTGAACCCATACCGTGAGCAATAGTGGGATGTGTTCCTGTGAACCAGTTCATCACATCTATATTATGAACATGCTGTTCAACAATATGGTCACCTGATAACCATGTCCAGTTAACCCAGTCGCGTATCATCCATTCCATTTCCGTCCACGAAGGATTATTGTCGCGATGCCACAGCTTACCACCGTTCCACCATACATTACCACCTACAATATCACCTATTGCACCAGCTTTTACCTGGTTATAGTTGGCTACATAATTACGCTGGTGACGGCGCTGTGTACCTGTAACAATTGTCAGTCCAAGCTCTTTTGCCTTGAGGGCCGTTGCCATGACAGATCTTGCACCCACAGGATCGACACAAACCGGTTTCTCGGCAAAAATATGTTTACGGGCAGCGACTGCTGCAGCGAGATGTTCCGGACGGAAGAATGGCGGTGTTGCCAGGATAACAATATCGACCCCTGATTCAATTACCTTCTGGAAGGCATCAAATCCAACAAAGCATTTATCTTCGGGAACTTCCTGATTTTTCTGTTTTAATATTGCTGCCCTGGCTTGATCAACACGGTCCTTGAATGTATCACCCAAAGCGGCAATCTGAAGATTTGGCCCAGCATTGAGGAAATTAACCGCAGCACCACTCCCACGGCCTCCGCAACCTATAACCCCGGCTTTCAAAACCGGTCCGTCGGGCGCGGCATCAAGCCATGTACCGTTATCCACCGGTACGAACGGTTTTGGCTTCCCGCTGCTACAGCTGGTGATTATCACTGGGGCAACAGCACCGGCTGCACCAACAGCGGCTGTACCCAGAAAACTACGTCTCGAGATTCTAGATTTTTTCATATAAGATTGATTTTATTAGAGGTTAAAATTACTAACAATCAAGCCGAAAGAAGTAACCAAATGTAAATATATGGATTTAAAAAACAAAACGGGAACATGTATTTAATATTTTTTAACAGAGAAATTTATCCAATCCTCTTTTAGTCCTTTGCGGATCCTTTGTGTTCTTTGCGGTTAAATACTTTTTTGCCAAAAAGATATTAAATTTGTCCTTACAGGATTTATCACTTATTCAAATGTTCAGATCGCGCTTATACCATATATTTTTCATCTTTCTGGTCATCCTTGCTTCCGGCTGCGGCAGTAACCCGGGTTGCGATGTTCATCAGACCGGGAAGCTTCCTGTTATCCACCCCGATTATTCCGGCATTACCATCCCGAAAAATATTGCTCCCCTTAATTTCATAATAAGAGAAGAGGGTGCTGTATTTCTTGTAAAGATCAGATCAGGCAATAAACCTGAAATAAAAATAAGATCAAAGAACGGGGTAATTACAATCCCCCGGAGAAAATGGAAGGACCTTCTGCAATCTTCAAAGGATCCGGAACTGGATATAGATATCTTCATTAAGGATGAAGAAGCTGGCTGGAATAAATATGAAACTATTAAGAATTATATTTCTTCCGAACCCATCGATCCCTATCTTACTTACCGTCTTATTCACCCCGGTTACGAAAGGTGGAACGAGATATCGATTCAGCAAAGGAGCATTCAGGATTTCAAAAACTGGCCTGTTATAGAAAACAGTATTGCGGACCGGAATTGTGTCAATTGTCATTCCTATAATAACGGAAAATCCGATGATTTCCTCTTTCACATGAGAGGCAGCTTTGCCGGGACTTATTTCTATTCGGGGGGAAACCTCAGGAAAACCAATCTCAAAACACCTGAGATGAGCAACGGATCTGTTTATCCCCGCTGGCATCCATCAGGAAAGTTCGTTGCTTTTTCATCAAATAAGATTGTTCAGCAATTCCATTCTGCCGATAACAATAAGATCGAGGTCAGTGACCTGGAATCTTCAATTGTTCTGTATAATATTGATAAAAACGAGATAATCCCGGTTGATCTTCCCGAAAAGGATAAATTCATGGATACTTATCCGGAATGGTCACCCGACGGCAAAATGATGTACTTCTGCCGTGCTCCCCGGTTAGCGGAAGGCTATGATTACAGGCAGACACGTTATGATCTTTACAGGATTGACTTTGATCCCGGATCGCGGAAATTCGGGAATGCTGAACTTGTATTTGATGCAGCCGGAAAGAATAAAAGTATTGCATTTCCCAGAGTATCTCCGGAAGGCAATTACCTGGTGATGACAATACAGGACTACGGATGTTTTCCGATCTGGCATAAAGAAACTGATCTCCTTTCACTTAACCTGAAAACATTTGAAACTGAAAGACTGGAATTGAACAGCGATTATTCAGAGAGCTATCATTCGTGGTCATCCAACGGTAAATGGCTGCTTTTTGCCAGCCGCCGTGATGACGGACTGACTACCCGGCCTTATATAGCCTGTATAGATGAAAATGGCAAATCAGGGAAACCGTTTATAGTTCCCCAGAAAGATCCGG
>CAYPHL010000166.1:0-5401 GCA_964410385.1 uncultured Rikenellaceae bacterium
AAGGATGTCCCGGCTGCAATTGAAAAAGTAGCTAAGATGGGTTATACTTTTGTTGAGCCCGCAGGATACCGCGACGGAAAATTCTATGGAATCGATCCTGTTGCCTTTAAGGAACTGTGTGCAAAGAACGGAATGCTGGTTCTCAGTTCACATACAAGCCGCCCTCTTCCGGATTCAGCCAATTATGCCGAAACAATGGCATGGTGGGAAACTGCGATCGATGCTCATCTGGCTGCAGGTGCAAAATTTATAGTTCAGCCCTCTATGGGAGGCTCTGCCTATCAAAGTATCGCCAGCCTTAAAAAATGGTGTGATTATTTCAATGAAGTAGGCGCGATGTGCAATGCAAAAGGTATAAGATTCGGATATCATAACCACGACAGGGAATTCACCACCGTTCATGGCGATACGATAATGTACGATTTCATGCTTCAGAATACTGATCCTGCAAAGGTGATGTTTCAGCTCGATCTGTACTGGTGCGTTGAAGGCGGAAAGAATCCCGTCGATTATTTCAATAAATATCCCGGAAGATTTGAATTATGGCATATCAAAGATAAAGAGGAGATTGGAGCAAGCGGTATGATGGACTTTAAATCAATATGGGCTGCAAAAGAAATATCAGGAATGAAATACGGGATCGTTGAAGTTGAAAAATATAATTTTGACCAGTTCACAAGCTGTCAGAAGAGTATCGAATTCCTGAATGAGGCAGATTACGTGGTGATGCCTCTGTAATTTCCTGCTGAAAGAAAAAATTAAAATGGTAAAATTCATAACACCCATGGGGGTGCTTCTCCTTCTTGTTTCGTGTACCGGTCCGGGTACGCAGAGATCTGAACCGGAAGAGAGACTTACTGATTTTGTCAATCCGTTTATCGGAACGGATTATCACGGACATACTTTCCCTGGAGCTGCATGGCCCTTCGGGCAGATCCAGCTGAGTCCCGACAATGGCACCCAGGGCTGGGACTGGTGCTCGGGATACCACTATTCCGATTCGGTTATCGCCGGATTCAGTCACCTTCACCTCAGCGGAACAGGTATCGGCGATCTTGCAGATATCTCCTTCCTGCCCGTTACCTCGCAGGTCAGTTTCAATCCCGGTGAGAAAAATGCTGATTTTGTTGCACGGTATGCCGGTAAATATAAGCATGGTGATGAGGCCGCTGAACCAGGTTACTATTCTGTGAAAATGAATAACGGTATTAAAGCCGAATTCACTGTTACTGAAAGAGCCGGATTCCACAAATATACTTTCCCTGAAAACTCCGATCCAGGGCTTATAATTAATCTGGGGTTTGCTATCAACTGGGACGCTCCGTACAAAACATCCTTAACGGTAGCTGACAAATCACTGATCACCGGCACCCGTTTGTCAAAAGGCTGGGCTGCCGATCAGCATGTATATTTTGCCGCGAGATTCTCCGAACCTCTTACCTTTTCAGAAATTCAAACAGTGGGCGGGGAAGAAAAAACCGCAGGCTATTTTAAATTCAGCGGAACAGATCTGCTTATTAAAGTGGGTATATCTTCGGTCAGTGTGGAGAATGCTATTGCCAATCTCGATTCATCATTACAGGGCTGGGATTTTGATAAAACCAGAAGTGAGGCTTCCGATGCCTGGGAAAAGGAAATGTCAAAGATAAAGATCATTTCAGATGATCCTGATCAGAAAACAGTTTTCTATACCGCCCTTTATCATACAATGATCGCCCCGGCTCTGTTTTCTGACCTTAATGGTGAGTTCAAGGGAACAAAAGGAAATACAATGAAGGCAGATGGATATAAGCGTTACACTGTATTTTCATTATGGGATACATACAGGGCTCTTCACCCTTTGTTCACAATTTTCCAGGAGTCGCGTGTAAATGATATGGTTAAATCGATGCTTGACCATTACAGCCAGGACAAGCTGCTTCCGGTATGGGAGCTTGAAGGCAATGAAACGTTCTGCATGGTGGGTAATCATGCAATTCCTCCCGTTGCAGAAGCCATCCTCAAAGATATCGGAGATTTCGACCGGGAACTGGCGTTTGAAGCCATGAAAGCCAGCTCGATGTTCGACCGCGACGGTATGGGATTCCATGATAAGCTTGGGTATATGCCGGCAGATAAGATCCAGCAGTCGGTTGCAAAAGCCCTTGAAGTTGCCATAGACGACTGGTCGGTAGCTGCAGCAGCCGAAAAGCTTGGGAAAAAAGAAGATGCCGCATATTTCAGGAAACGTTCGGAAAATTTCAGGAATTATTTTGATCCTGAAACAGGCTTTATGCGGGGTAAGCTGAGTAATGGAGAATGGACAACACCTTTTGATCCGGCTTTTTCAAAACATGAGGGCAGCGACTATACCGAAGGAAATGCCTGGCAATATCTCTGGCTTGTGCCCCAGAATGTTGAAGGTCTGATAGATATGCTGGGAGGGAAGGATGCCTTTGCAGATAAGCTTGAACATCTATTCCGGGTAGAGGAAGGGGTGAAGGGAGAAGAAGCATCGGCCGACATTTCAGGACTGATCGGTGCATATGCCCATGGGAATGAGCCCGGCCATCATACAAGCTTTCTCTTCAACTATGCAGGCAGACCATGGCGGACCCAGGAGCTGAACAGGGAGATCCAGACAACCATGTATAAAAATTCTCCTGATGGTTTATGCGGAAATGAAGATTGCGGACAGATGTCGGCATGGTATGTCTTCAGCGCACTGGGATTTTATCCTGTTAACCCGGCAGAGCTTAAATACCAGTTCGGATCACCACTTGTGAAAGAAGCAAAAATTGAAGTGGCTCCCGGGAAATATTTTACTGTAAAGGCTCCGGAAGCTTCCGTTAACAATAAATATATCAGTAAGGTGCTACTTAACGGCAGGGAACTTGACAGGACATATATTACCCATCAGGAGATAATGGATGGAGGTACAGTTGAATTTTTTATGACTGCAGAAAAGAAATAATAAGCAAAGATTACCGGAATCAGAATATAATTGATCATTTTACGGATGAAAGCACTTGTCCTTGAAGAATATAACAGGTTTGTTTACCGTGATTGGCCTGATCCGGTTATCGCTGATGATGAAGTTCTGATACGGGTTAAAGCAGTCGGGATATGCGGAAGCGATGTTCATGGTATGGACGGCAGCACAGGAAGGCGAATCCCACCGATAATTATGGGACATGAGGCTGCAGGGATCATTGAGGATACAGGGAAAAACGTCAGGACATGGAAAAAGGGCGACAGGGTCACATTTGATTCCACTATTTATCCTTTGGACGACTGGTATACCCTGAAAGGTCTTTATAATCTCAGCGATAACAGGATGGTACTGGGCGTTTCTCCGAAGGAATACAGGCGTCATGGAGCTTTCGCAGAATTTGTAAATGTGCCTCAACATATACTTTACAGGTTACCCGATGAGGTTTCTTTTACCCAGGCTGCAATGGTTGAGCCTGTTGCGGTTGCGGCACATGCCGTGGAACTTTCTTCTCCGGGATGGAACGATTCTGTAGCCGTTATCGGTACCGGTATGATAGGTTTATTCCTGGTCCAGGTGGTAAGATCAAAGGGCTGCGGTAAAATAATTGCCGCAGATAAAGATCCGGTAAAGTTAAAACTGGCTGAGCAGTTAGGCGCCGATTATGCATTAGATCCTCAGAAACAGGATATAAAAGATAAGATCCTGTCTTTAACTTCCGGAAGGGGAGCCGACACGGTATTCGAAGCTGTCGGTTCAGAGGAAACCGTCTATACTGCTATCGCATCCGTGAGAAAAGGAGGGACCGTTACACTTGTCGGGAATCTGTCTCCGTCAGTAATATTGCCCTTGCAGAATGTTGTAACCCGCCAGATAAAGATTCAGGGAAGTTGTGCCATATGCGGAGAATATCCGGCAGTACTTGATATGATTGCAAGGAAAGAGATCAGGTTAGAACCTCTTCTTTCTGCTGAGGCACCTCTGTCTGAAGGTGCAGAATGGTTCCGGCGCCTGTACAACAAAGAAAAGGGACTGATAAAAGTGGTACTTATACCCTGAGAAATTTGAATGTTGCGGATAAGGAACCTTTGTGTCCCTTCGTGTGTACTTAGTGCTCTTTGTGGTTAAGGAAATATTTTGTTTAACCACAAAGGGCACAAAGGTCCCGATAGCTATCGGGAACACAAAGGACACAAAGGGAAAAGCGTTAGTAATAGATGAGACTGATCCGTTAAATTATCAACTGTAATAAAGTACTGATGAAGGAGAAACTTAAAACTGCGATTGCAGGAATTGGTAAAGTCACAGATATTCATGCAGCTGCGCTGTCGAGGCTCGCTGAATCACAATTTACGGCGGTTTGCAGTTCGAAAAGAGAAAAGGCTGAAGCTTTTGCCGGGAAATACAAAATAAAAGGTTATACCGATGTATCGGAAATGGTTCAGAAAGAGGGGATAAATGTTGTAGTTATCTGTACTCCCCATCCTTTTCACCGTGTTCCTGCCATAGCTGCCATGGAAGCCGGAGCTCATGTCCTCATTGAAAAGCCCTTTGCCTCCACTCTTGAAGATTGTGATGCAATGCTTGAAGCAGCAGAGAAATATAACAGGCAGATAGGCGTCATATGTCAGAGACGATGGTATAAACCTGTTCAGCGGGTCAAGTATGCCATTGATTCGGGAAAAATAGGCAGACCGGTTTTTGCGACAGTCAATATGCTGGGCTGGAGGGATGAAAAATATTATAACAGTGATCCATGGCGGGGATCATGGAGGAATGAAGGCGGTGGAGTCCTTGTCAACCAGGCTCCACATCAGCTTGATCTGCTTCAATGGTTCATGGGTGAGATAGATGAATTGTACGGGATATGGTCAAACCTTAACCATCCATATATCGAGGTTGAAGATACAGCCGTTGCGATAATCAGGTTCAGAAGCGGAGCGATCGGAAATATAATCGTTTCAAACTCTATGAAACCCGGGATTTACGGAAAAGTTCAGGTTCATGGCGGGAACGGAGCTTCAGTGGGGGTACAGACCGACGGCGGGGCAATGTTCGTCGCGGGGATGTCGAATATCCTTGAACCTCCTGTAAATGATCTGTGGACGGTTCCGGGTGAGGAAAGCCTCCTTAAAGATTTCATTAAGGAGGATTCGGATTTCTTCCTGTCATTAAAAAACCCGGTGGAATACTTTCATGAAAGACAGATCGAAGATTTCCTGCAGGCAGTAACTGACGGCAGAAAGCCACTGATCACAGGGAAGGAAGGAAGAGTCACTGTGGAAATATTTACAGCCATTTACCGGTCAACCCGTGATAATAAACCTGTAAAATGGCCTCTCTTCCCCGAAAACAGGACTGATATGGACGGAAGATTGACGGGAATCATCTGAATTCTAAAGTTCATAGACTTGTTGAATCCTTTGTGCT
>CAYPHL010000166.1:5501-7084 GCA_964410385.1 uncultured Rikenellaceae bacterium
CTTTGTGCTTAGTGGTTAAATAATAATTTTCCTTAACCACAAAGGGCACTAAGGTTATCACAAAGGAACACAAAGGTTTGTTTTATGGATCCTTTGTGTTCTTAGTGCGAACTTAGTGCTCTCAGTGGTTAAATAATAATTTTCCTTAACCGCAAAGGACACTAAGGAAACGATATACTAAAAATTTGCATGAGTTGAACTGATTGGATGGACTATAGAAATATGTACCTGGTATACATTGCTAAATGGAGTGGAGTGAAGAATATTTCACAATAATTTCAATAAAACGATCAGTATTGTTATTTTTATTTCCAAAAATCCGAAGAATGAAGTTTAAACTTATTTTAATTTCAGTTATGGCAATATTTGCTTTTAGCTGTCAGAGTAAATATTATGGCGAAGACGATTTTTCTTCCATACTTAAAATCGATTCACACATACATATAAACAGTGACGATGGAGTATTTGAAGAACAGGCGTCAGCCGACAATTTCATCCTTATAACACTTAATGTCGATCACAGCGATTCGGCAAGTATACGTGAGCAGTTCAACTATGCTGTGGGATCGGTGCAAAAACACCCCGGAAAAGTTTTCTTCGGCCCGACTTTTCTTTTCGATACAGCCGGCTGGGGAACTGAAGATTGGAGCGGAAAGATAATCACTCAGCTTGATTCCGATATCTCAGCAGGTGCTATTGCAGTTAAGATCTGGAAGAATATCGGAATGACTGTCCGTGACAGGTCAGGGAAGTTCATAATGGTTGATGATCCCGGGCTCGATCCCGTGATCAACTTTATAAAGAGCAGGAATATTCCCGTGACAGGACATCTGGGTGAACCGCGGAACTGCTGGCTTCCGCTTGATGAGATGACAGTTAGCAGCGACCGGAGCTATTTTGAAGAACATCCGCAGTACCATATGTTCCTTCACCCTGAGTATCCAACATACGAGGACCAGATCAGGGCACGTGATAACTTCCTGGAAAGAAATCCCGATATGACCTTCATCGGATGCCATCTGGGCAGTCTTGAATGGAATGTGGATTCACTTGCATCGAGGCTTGACAGATACCCGAAAATGGCTGTTGACATTTCGGCAAGGACATGCCATCTACAGTATCAGTCGGCTAAGGACAGGGACCGGGTGCGGGATTTCTGCATTAAATTTCAGGACAGGCTTCTTTACGGAACAGATGTTACCTACAGCGGAAGTGATCCTGACGGATTCAGGACCAGGATGCATAATGAGTGGATGGATGACTGGAAATACTTTGCAACTGATTCTGAGATGACTTCTTCATTGTTTGACGGTTCCTTCAAAGGATTACAACTTCCAAAAGAGGTCATTGATAAATTGTACAGGGAAAATGCAGTGAAATGGTATAAATTAAAAATCATTTAACCGCAAAGAGTAAAAAGGTAACCGCAAAGAGCACAAAGGTGACCGCAAAGAGCACAAAGGTTTACACAAGCACAAAGGTTAATACAAAGAGCGCAAAGGGATAATATAGATTAAAATCTAATTATAGGTGATTACATTCATTATTTCGATAGGAGTACTATTACTTGGTTACTTTGCTTA
>CAYPHL010000167.1:0-6954 GCA_964410385.1 uncultured Rikenellaceae bacterium
GGGGTGGCAAGAAGGGCAGGAGTTATTATAGTTGATGTTCCTGAGTTCTCTAAGGCGGTACACTTAGAGGCAAAATAAAATGCCATACGATGCACTACGACACTAAGAATCACTAAGTCAATATAATAGGTTAAATAAATAAAATTTGTTTTTGATGTTTTATAGTAGTTTTACTCTTCCCATGTAAAAGCTTCCCTCAGCACTTCAAGACTTTTGGGAACTGCAGTCAGAGGATCTTCCCGGCAGCTGATCATGATTCTTTTTCCGGAGATTTTTTTTCTCCCGAACAAGACAATCCCATACCGGCTGCAGCAACTGCCATACCGGATGTACGTAAAAACGAACGACGTGATGTATTCATAGCTTTTTATTTATCATTTATTTAATCATGGGAAATAATTTTCTGGTTTCCTCTTCTGAAGGCTTTCTTCCATAAGGAGTATATCTGAAGGTTTCTGCATAAACAACTTTCGATCCTCTTGTATCACCGTACCACTTCCTGAGGCATGCTTTCTCAGAGTCGTTAACCTTGCTGAACCATCCTGCGACAAATTTCTGTCTTTCCTCTTTCCCCTGAGGCACTTTATCAGATGCTCCCTCGGTCCAGGGCATCCACTCAAAAAATTGCGATTCATGTGCAGAGGTTGCGTATACTTTCTGATCGAATACGGCATCAATATCAACTGCAATTTCCGGTGAAGAAAAGCCCGGATAAAGGAAAACCGGATTCTTTTTAAGAGGAGGTGTATCGGGAGCGACATTAGGTACAATTACCATATATGAAGCGTCCTGCACTAATATGCTGGTATAGCGGTGGTCGGGGTGATAATCATCGAGGGGATGGGTAATAACTATATCCGCATTCCATTTCCTGATTTCCCTTATAATCTTCAGTCTGTTTTCCAGTGTAGGCATCAGTTCACCATCGTGGTTATCCATTACAAGATATCCGACCCCGAAACGTTTTCCGGCTTCCTGAGCCTCGAGCATTCTGCGTTTTGCAAGTACCCCTCCACCCATTGACTGGTGGCCCGCATCGCCGTTTGTCATGGAAACGAACTTAACATTATGACCAAGCTTTGAATACAAAATTGCCGTTCCGCCGGCAATCACATCACAGTCGTCGGGGTGGGCTCCGATAACGATTATGTTCAGTTTACTGTCCTGTGAAATCCCACAGACCGATATTCCGGCCAGTAATAAAATAAAGGTAAAGAGTTTTTTCATGGTCAGGGTTTTAAATAAATAGTTTTCTCGTGGCATAAATTTAGGAATTTTATTTACCGCCAATGATTATGGAAACATATTTAATATAATTTGTCCTTCTGAATACATTTATAGCTTAAGGACCGGAATAAATGTTTTTGAGCCTCTCAGAGTTTGCAGTACCGCGATCGCGCCTGTTTAAAAGTTAGAATTTCAGGGTAAACCTCGATCCTTTATTCGGAGCGGAGTTCACTGAAATCGTACCATTATGATTTTGCATTATTTGTTTTGATATGCTTAATCCTATTCCTGAACCATGCTTTTTTGTAGTGTAAAATGGCACAAAAATATCTTCAATAATATCACCGGGAATTCCGATACCATTGTCTTCAACCTGAATTAGTGTACAATCATCAGCAAAGAAGGCTTTCAGGTTTATTATTCCCTCCTTTTTACCGGACAAAGCTTCCACCGCGTTTTTGATCAGGTTGATTAAAACCTGTTCTATCTGGGAATAGTCTGCTTCCAGCGAAATATCTTCAGGATATACACTTGAAAAAATTTTTATGTTATCCGGAATATTTGATTCCATGAGCAGAATGCACTTCCGGAAGAGGCTGTCAACAGTGAATCTGCCTAAACCGGGTTTTGGCAGAGATGTTAAACTTCTGTACTTATCAACAAAATCCAATAATCCCTTACCTGTTTCTTCAATTGTATCTAATCCGGAAAGTGTTTTTGATATTATTTGCTGATTAATTTCTACCGGCAGCACCGGATCTTTATTGTCTTTGTTTTTAAAATACCCTGAGATCACTGAGGTAAGAGAGGTGATCGGACTTATTGAATTCATTATTTCATGGGTTAACACCCGGATTATTTTTTGCCATGAATCCAGTTCTTTTTTTTCGAGTTCACTTGTAATATCCTGAAAAGTTATCAGGTTGATATCCTTATCTTCAAATTTCAATACTGCAGCTTTGATTAGAACACTCTGTAAAGTACTGTCTATTTTCATTTTATGTAAAATTTCCTGACCGGGTTTTATAGTACTTATAATTCTGAAAAGCTCATCATTCTTCGTTTGCAATGATGAAAACTGCCCGGTTTGCTGAACGTTTAAGTACCTTCTTGCAGCTCTGTTATAGATTTTTACCGTTCCCTTCATATCAAATGACAATAGTCCGGCGTCAACATGATCAACCACACTTTGAAGGAAACGACTTGTTCTTTCGGTTTCAATCTTAGCATTCTGAATAATAATATTTACCGAATTCATTTTGTTGTGCAATTTATCGAATGAACTATTATTCGTCTCTTTAGAAAACCGGACTGATGAGTCATGATCCTGAACCGATGAAAAAAATTTGTCCAGATCGGTATTTGTTTTATTAACCTGATTTACAAGCAATAAGGTTTGCATAACGATTAGAAAAACAATACCCGCCAATGTGTAATAGTATCCGCGATCGATATGCTGCAATACTATTCCTAATATTACACAGGATAATGCAATAAAGGTTACGCGGATAGATACATTGATGAAGAATTTATTTAATAACATAATACTGCTTTCTAAAGATTATATTTCTGCATTTTATTGTACATGGTTTGTCTGGCTATTCCCAGTTCCTTTGATGCCTTTAATACACTTCCATAGTTATTGTCCAGAGCGATTTGAAGAGCATTTTTCTCTATTTCAGCAAGAGTCAGAGATTTTGGCCGGACATAGGATTGTTGTGCTGAATGTGAGATAATAAAATCTTCCGGTTTTAAAATGTCAGAGTCACATAAAATGACTGCTTTCTCTATTGTATGACGTAACTCCCTAACATTCCCCGGCCACTCATATTTCATAAGCTGATCCAGGGTTTTGCTGCTGAATTTCAGATAATATTTCTCGTATTTGTTTGCATATTCTTTTAAAAAATGCTCTGCAAGCAAAATAATATCTTCACCCCTGTCGCGCAATGGAGGTATTTCAATCACAATTGTGTTAATCCGGTAATACAGATCCTCACGGAAGAGATTTTTCGATACCATTTCAGGCAAATTTTTATTAGTCGCACAGATAAGCCTTATATCAAAAGGTATTGCCGTTTTTGATCCGACTTTAAATATTATCCTGTTTTGAATGGCGGTAAGAATTTTAGACTGCATAGTAAGAGAAAGGTTTCCAATTTCATCCAAAAATAAAGTGCCGCCGGAAGCTGTCTCAAACCATCCGGTTTTATCTTCTTTGGCATCAGTAAAAGCCCCTTTAATATGCCCGAACATTTCACTTTCGAATAATGTATCGGTAATTGTACCGATGTCTACACTGACAAAAGCTTCGTCGGCTCTGCCCGAAATATTATGGATTTCCTTAACAATCAATTCTTTTCCGGTTCCATTCTCGCCAATAACTAAAACATTTGCATCAGTCCTTGCTACTTTTTTTATTACCTGCAATACATTTTCCATAGCTTTTGACTTCCCTATAAGGGGACAATCCTGTTTAATAATCACTCTGTTTATCTGTTTTTGCCTGTCCCGGAGTTTTTTATTTTCAATCTTTGATTGTCTTAGTTTAAATGCTGCCTGCAGGGAAGCAATGAGTTTATTATTGTCCCATGGCTTTACCACAAAATCGGTGGCACCTTCTTTTATTGCCCTTATAGCCAGGTTAACATCGGAATAAGCAGTAATCATCACCACAATAGCTGACGGATCCGATTTCAAAATACGACTGAGCCAGTAAATACCTTCATTACCGGTATTTACACCTGCTGAAAAATTCATGTCCAGCAGGATAACATCATATTCTTTGTTGTTTAGATAACTGATGATCTGGTTAGGATTTGATATACCCGTAACACTTTCAAATTCCGGTTCAAGCAACTGGATCAATGCTTTTAAGACTTGTTTATGATCATCAACAATTAACAATTTACCATTCATCTCATCTTAGATTTTGTCTATATTATGGACATAGAATGTCAGCATATTAGACAAATATATAAAATTTTATTTTGAGATTTTTATTTAAATAATTAAATTTCAGAAAGTAATAATTACTGGTATGGTAATTGGAAGTTTTAGGCAGACTCTCTACTTAATTTAATATGGAGTTAAATTATGATTAAAAACTACCTTAAAACAGTCCTTCGGAATATTAAAAGGTATTCAACATATTCCATTCTGAATATCAGCGGGATGGCTATAGGCATTGCCTCCGCAATTTTAATTCTTTTATGGGTACATGACGAATGGAGCTATGACAGACACTTCAAAAATGCAAATGATCTCTACCGTGTGATTGAGAAGCAATATTTTTCAGGGGGAGAAATATCGCAGTTTGCAGTATCTCCGGGGCTGTTAGCCGCTACACTAAAAGAAGAATATCCTGAAATAACCAGATCAACCAGATATTCAAATCCGCAATTCCCAATGCAAAAGGGGAATGAATTTATAGTAGCAACAATCGCAATAGTGGACAAAGAGTTTCTGAATATGTTTGATATCAGATTTGTTCGCGGGGATATTAATAGCGCTTTAAATGGACCCTACAATATTGTCATTACTGATAATCTGGCTAATAAATATTTCGATAGTGAAGATCCTGTTGGTAAAACATTGAAGTCAGCAGGCTGGGTGTTCACAATCACAGGAGTTGTTAAAGGCATGACGCATAATAGTCATATAAAATTTGATATTTTATTTCCTTCGGAATTTATGAAGCAAATTGGTGCTCCTGTAAACGACTGGGGATATAGATGTTACAACTATCTCCAATTGCAAAAAGGAACTGATAGTAAAATTTTTGATAAGAAAATCACAGATTTTATTAAAAAGAATAAAAAAGGATCAAATTCGGAGATTTTCCTTCAAAACATAAAAAAGATACATTTATATTCTTCGCAAAAATATGCTTATGATATTAGTGGTCATGGTAATATAACTTATGTCGGTATTCTGAGTCTGGTTGCTGTGTTTATCCTGATTATTGCCTGTATCAATTTTATGAATCTTTCTACTGCGCTGGCGGCCGGCAGGGCCAGGGAAATTGGTATTCGTAAAGTGAACGGAGCCGGCAAAGTGAAAATAATCGTCCAGTTTTTAGGAGAATCTCTTGTAATTGTATTGGTTGCCCATGTTTTTGCTATGATCCTGGTTGAATTGTTATTGCCCGGATATAATAATCTTACCGGGAAGCAACTGGCTATTAATTACCAAAGCCCCGGATTATATATGGGTTTAATTTCCATGGTATTGTTTTGCAGTTTGCTGGCCGGAAGCTATCCTTCTTTCTATATGGCTTCTTTAAAACCACTTGATATAATGAAAGGAATTGTTGATATGAATCCCGGTAATACGAAATTCAGAAGGGTTCTTGTCATATTTCAGTTTTCATTGTCTATCCTGCTTATAATATGTACTTTAGTTGTCAGTAAACAATTACACTATCTTCGGAATAAGGACCTGGGATATAATAAAGAAAACATCGGTTATTTTTTATTCGATACAAATCCCAGAGATCCTCAGTTGGAAACTTTTAAAAAAGAAATCAGCAACAATCCGGATGTTTTGAGTATAACAAGGGCACGCTATAACCCGGTCAACGTAGAAGGCACCTGGTCAGGCCTGAAATGGACAGGAAAAAAGGAAGGCGATGACGTTAAGTTTTATGGACTTGGCGCTGATGAGGATTATGCAAAAACATTTCAGCTTGAGATTAAGGAGGGTCGCTTCTTTTCTTCGGAATTTTCAACAGATAATACTGCATTAGTGATCAATGAGGAAGCAGCAAAAATAATGGGTTTTAATAATCCTGTTGGCGAAATACTATCAACCAGAGACGGCAGGAAACTTACAATTATCGGAGTCGTAAAAGATTTTAACTTCAGATCATTACACACCAGTATTGAACCGCTCATAATGAGTTTGGAGTCGTGTAATACTTTCTACATCAGAATGAAAGCGGATAAAATCGCTTCAACCATAGAATTCGTGAATAAGACATATAAATCATTTAATAATCCTAACCCGTTGTACTTTCATTTTCTTGATGATGATTTTGCTGACCTTTACCGGTCAGAACAAAGAATAGGCAAAATACTTAGTTATTTCTCATTCCTGGCAATCATAATATCTTGTCTTGGTCTTATAGGGTTATCCTCGTTTATGACAGAACGCAGGACTAAAGAGATTGGAATCAGGAAAATTAACGGGGCAAAGTCAGGTGAAATATTCACCCTGTTTTCGTCAGAATACATAATCTGGGTATTTATTTCAACTATAATTGCCTGCCCGATTGCATGGTATGCTATGAATAGGTGGTTGCAAAGCTTTGCTTACCGGATTAATATAAGCTGGTGGATATTCGCCCTTGCAGGTGTTCTTGTAATGTTTATTGCATTGCTGACGGTAAGCTTTCAATCGCATAAGGCAGCAAATAAAAATCCGGTTGAAGCTCTCAGATATGAATAGTAGAATAGGGAGCGGTTATATATTAACTGTTAATTCTACAGCTTCTTTGCCAGGTAACACAACTATGATTTCAGTCCCACCCTGTCAGGCACATCACTCAAAAATGAAATCCGTGCCATAAGCTATTTTTCAGTTTTACTATAAACATGCCATCCCTGCGGAACTGCGTAATTATAAAATCCGAAATTCCAACTGAATTTTAGCAGCCTTAAAGCAATATCGACATTAATCTGAACCATGTAGCTTCGTTCTGTTTATAATCATTTTACTTTTTTACGA
>CAYPHL010000168.1:0-4486 GCA_964410385.1 uncultured Rikenellaceae bacterium
TTCGCCGGAACTGCCGGCTCAAGCTCTGCCAGCTTTTCAATCCCGAGCCATATTGCCGCATATGCCACAGGAGTAAAATAGTAACCCACAGGAGGTTTTGTGGGATTGAGCGATGACCAAATACGGGGGAAGATCATCCACAGGACGAAAATGATGATTATTGCCAGTAAGCCGAAAAAAAATGATTTCAAAATACGGAGTACCATGAATTTTGTGAATTAATGTAGTTCGAACTTTGTACTAATTTCAGTTTCATAGTTCCAGGTTTTCTCTACCCTGCATCTGGCAATCAGTAACCAGCAACCAGCAACCTGTATCCATGCCATTATTCAAGCTCCCCAAGCATCTCCCTCAGGTTTCTGTGAAGAATCCCTGCCGTTTCCGGTCCCAGGGAATTTTCTTCACCATATGGAGAATCTTCCCTTCCGTAGGTATATGGGGCTTTAACATCCCACTGGCTTTTCGGGATTATATATCCAGTTTCATCATTAGCGAGACCGAAGATGAATTTATATTGCCCCGGCATAATATCTCTTACAGGAGGTATTTCAAACGGAGTGATTGAAAAATCATTCCCTTCAGGTGACTCAATCCCGCCGTTTACAATTTCAGGGTATACTTCTCCGGGAAGGGTAGCGAATGAAAGCGGACCGATTGTGAATGCTGCCAGTTCCGATCTCATTTTCATCCATCCGCTGATACCCCTGTCCAGTACCCCGAACATCACGGCAAGCCGGAACAGTTTGTTCTCAATGGGCAGAGTGACTGTCCTCGCGATAAGCCTTATTGCAGCTGAATCGATCTTTTCAACCGGGTTTTCCATGGCTTTTAGCACAAGCATTGCAACCCGCGTCCCCTGAGCTTCTGCTTTTTCGAAAGAAGGTTCATTATATTCAATTCCCGTGAAGGGATCTTTTACTCCAAGACTGGGGTGAGTTGTCATAAGTCCGCCAATTGCACCATTGAAATATAGTACAGTTCCTCCGCTACCCTTTATAACCAGAGAGTCGCCGGAATAAATACCATTCTCAATGCCCTCCCTCACATAATGAGGAAAGTCGGAGGTGATAAGCAGATTCTTTCCCCACAGGGTTTCAGGATGGTCAGCCCAGGATACAAGAGAACCCATGGTTTTTCCGCTGACCTTATCCACAGCTCTTATGATCCTTAATCCCGGATCATAAACATCCGGTTTACGTGTATCGGTTACCAGATTTGCTGCTCCTGACAGATCTTCTGATATTTCGAGCAATGCCGGGCGCAGATTGTCTGCAGCAGCAACTACCGATTCCACTATCCGGTTTTTCACATATTCAATATAGACTTTGTCGACACCGCTTTTAAATGGCGACCTTCCCCATAAACCAAGCATATCAGGGCCTTCGTGTGTATGTGTGGAAGCTACCAGTAAATAGTCGATGCCTGCATCCTGAGGGATCCTGTTCCTGGTATCAATCACATAATTATTCATGAAGCCGATAGCATCAAGTGCTACCAGTGCAATTCTGGTGGTTCCGTCATCAATGATCATTGTCCTTGCCCACAGGTCGTCGTGAATCCCGTTTGCAGCCCGTCCGTTACCGAATCCCGCAATCCAGACAGGATCAAAAACCCCATTACCGTTGCCATCAGTAAACGTGTCTCCCTTCGCAGGTTCATATTCTGCATTTTTATTCGAATCAAACCACCTGTCAGGTACTTCCGGAGTGATGGTAACTGATGAAAAGCCTGCTTTCAGTGCTGATTCTTTACCGGTTAAGATCTTCATATCAACTTCATAACCGGGATTCCTGTCTTTCAGATTTTTTCCGGCGATAACCATAAGTATTATTATGGCAGTTAACAGAAATAATCCGGTAAATTTGAAAACGCTCCTCATTATCCTGATTTTTTAATTGTTTTATTTAACCCAAAGTTGATCATAAATGGCATAATTTCAAAGTTCATAAAAAAAGTGAGTAATAAAATATGTATCAATTCATCAGGAAAAATTACTTTTATATTCTTTATTCTGTAACAGGTTGATCTTTGATCCGTCTTTCAGGATAAAATAATTATTTATGCTTTAATGGGGAACAATAGGAAAGTAGTGATTGTTGGAGCCGGAGTAGGTGGCATTGCAACAGCAATTTACCTGTCGAGAGCCGGTTATAAGGTTGAAGTTTTCGAGAAGAATTCATTACCGGGAGGCAGATGCGGCCAGGTAATACGGGACGGCCACCGGTTTGATCTGGGGGCCACTATGCTTCTTATGCCTGGTATTTATAATGAAATATTCGCTTCGCTGGGGATAGAACTCATAAGCGGGAAAGATATTTTCCCGTTAAAGGATCTTTACAGGATACACTTTGATGATGGAACTTCCCTGTCATTTACAACTGATAAGATCAGGATGAAAGACCAGCTGGAAAGGATTGAGGCAGGAAGCAATAAGATGGCTGAAAAATATGTAGAGGATGGCTATAAGATTTTCAGGCTTGGCATGGATAAGCTCATCGGACGTAATTTTTATAATCTGTTTCAACTTGTTAATTTTAAGAATATCGGACTTCTGATAAAGCTGAAGGTCTTCATTTCCAACTGGAACTATGCGAAAAAATTTTTCCGGCATCCGCATCTGAGAATGGCATATACATTTCAGAATATTTATGTTGGTCAGAGCCCTTTCGATTCCCCGGCACTTTTTTCGATGGTACCGGCCGCCGAACTGACTGAAGGATCATTTTTCGTGAAAGGCGGTATGTTTGGAATTGTTGAAAAACTTATGAAAGCTGCGATGGATTCCGGGGTTGTCTTTCATTTTAAATCTCCTGCAGGCAGAATTGTAATAAAGGATAAAAGAGCTGCAGGGATAATTCTGGAGGATGGTACATTTCATGATGCCGGCGTTGTGATCGCAAATGCAGACCTTCCATACGTTTACCGTGAGCTTCTGCCCGATAAAAGAAAAGCTGAAAGGCTGGGAAAGCTCAAATATTCATGCTCCGCTGTTTGCCTTCACTGGGGTCTGGATAAAGTTTATCCTCAGCTCGATCACCATAACGTTTTCCTGTCGGATGGTTTTAAAGAGGGTCTCGACAGGATATTCAGAGATAAGACGATGGGTGACAGGCCCAGCTTCTATGTTCATGCTCCCGCAAGATCAGATCCGGATGCAGCTCCGGCAGGACAGGAAAGCCTTTCATTTGTGGTGGCTACCGGACATCTTGATAAAAAGAAAGATCAGGATTGGGACTCAATCAAAAGGATTGCTCATGATTACATAATTGAAAGGCTGAAAAAATCAGGATTGGATGATATTGATCAGCATATTAAATTTGAGCTGGCATATACACCGGAAAGCTGGGAGTCGGGATGCAACGTTGTACGGGGAGCTGTATTCGGAAGTCTGGGCCATAACATTCTTCAGATGGGGTATTTTCGTCCTCATAACCGTCATGATCGTTATCAAAATCTGTATTTTACAGGTGGAAGTACTCATCCAGGGAATGGGATACCTAATGTCCTGATTTCTGCAAAGCTTGTCTCGGAGAGGATCTTATCCGGAAAATAAATTTGTATTTAACAGGAAATAATTAATGAACCCGCAAAAAGAAGAATTCCTTAAAATATTCGATTCAATAGAATTCGACAAAATCAAAGATCATCCAAATATTCTGATCGCTGCCAGGTTCTGGTCTCATGAAAGATATTGTGCGGCAAAGATCTTTTACAAGTTCATGAGAAAGATCGACGACATGATCGATGATTATAAAGCAACTCATAAGATAATTGCCGAAAATGAACGGGACAGCTTCATATCGAAAGTCAATGAATGGCTGAACATAATAATCAGGTCGGAGGAGTGTAATCCTCTTCAGCAGGAGATTATCCATACTATTGAAAAGTTCAGTATGCCTCTGTGGCCCCTGGAGGATTTCGCCAGATCGATGCTGTATGATATAAATAATGACGGATTCCCGACTCTTGATTCATTCATCAGGTATTCCGGAGGAGCTTCTGTCGCACCGGCCTCGGTATTTGTCCATCTTAACGGACTATCTCATCAGGATGGGAAATATGAACCACCTGTTTTCAACGTCAGGGAAGCTGCAACTCCATGCGCATTATTTAGTTACCTTGTCCATATTATCCGTGATTTTCAGAAAGACCAGCTTAATAACCTGAATTATTTTGCCGATGATATGCTTCAGAAATTCAGGCTTAGCAGGTTTGATCTTAAAGAGATCGCATATGGACATCCGGTACCTGATAATTTCAGGCGAATGATAAAGGAATATTATCTTCTGGCTGATAATTACAGGATTAAGACCTATGAAATGCTTGATAAAATCCTTCCTCTTCACACTCCCAGATATCAGCTGAGCCTGATGATAATATTCAACCTGTACCTTATGGTATTTGAAAGGATCGATGTTGAGAAAGGCGATTTCAGGAGCACCTCACTTAATCCGACACCTGAGGAGACCAGGCAAAGGGTTTATGA
>CAYPHL010000168.1:4586-6804 GCA_964410385.1 uncultured Rikenellaceae bacterium
TACAGAGGCTTGCATGAAGTCATGAACTGAGCGATCAGTCTTTCCGTATCTTTCTGATTATCCAGCTGGTTGAAGAACTGATCGAGGAAATCGGTAATATCTTTTTTTGACCTCTGTTCAAGCAATGGGAAATCGTTGATAACTGAATAGAAAGATTCTTTAAGGTTTTTGAATTCCTCCAGGGCCCTGACAAATTCGTCCCGGCTTCTGCATATTCCTGTGTATTTCCGGTCGCGGTTGGATTTCAGTCCGGTGGCAGCATCCGGAAACCCATAGCTTGCGTTTACCAGCCCTGTCAGGTCGAAATCGTAAGGGACAGCTACTCCAAGCCCGGTCCCTGCATAATTTTCCGGAACTATCACTGAAATATTGTGAAGACCCGGTACTGCCCAGTCCCACTGGGCTACCATATAACTGAAAATTGCAACCCTGTCCATAAGCTGCGGTACAATATTTTTCTGAGTCAGATGTGTTACTTTAACAATCGAGGATTTTGTCCTCATTGCCATTATCTCGAGAGGTTCTATTAAGAATCCATATTGGTTAATTGGCTTCCTTTCCTTATGAGTATCAACATATTCAACTCTCAGTAGTCTCACCCTGAAACTTGTGTCGGTCAGAACACTGAACAATTTATATACCAGATATTCCCTCAGGACAAAATCGTCATAAGCTTTACCCTGCTGGCAATGAGTGACCAGTTTGATCTTTTTGATCTTTCCGGTGTCGGGATATGCATTGACAGGTTTTTTAAAGTTCAGCTGGATTGGCGGGAAACCACAGGTTCTGAACCGGTAATTTCCCCTGGGTTTAATTTTTACTTTACGGTCAATTGTATCCGTATCTGAAAGTATAAAGTCAATTTCACCATCAAGTGAACCTGTTTTAAGATTTTTTTTCAGGAAAGTTGACAGGTCAAATTTTAATGAAACGTTCAGTATGTCTTCACTACCGAAAAGGATTAATTTCTTTCCTGCAGTATCGGTCTTTGAAGCTTGTTGTTCAGCCGGATTGCCCTGAACGGGAAATACAACTGAAGCAGCAGCCAGCAGAAGGATCAGGAATAATAATGTCCTGTAAGATCCGGATGTTGAAAATGATTTAGTTTTCTTCATTGGATTTGTCCCTGGTTAGAATTGATACATATTTTTTTATTACCGGCCATTTTTCTTCTTTTATTTTAGCACCTACCACCTCTATTACATTTCCGGCAAGCATTGATCCGAGTATTCCGCATTTCTCAAGGTCGAGTTCATTTGCATATGCATATAAAAAGCCTGATGCATAAAGGTCTCCGGCCCCGGTAGTATCCTTACATCTGACCGGCATGGAATCCACTTTAATAAGTTCTTCACCTTTTTTCAGCCACGATCCGGCAGGACCGATTTTTACAACAGAGATTGTGCAGTGTTCCGACAGCTTTTTTACTGCTTCCTCAGGTGCCATTCCGGTGAAAACCCTTGCTTCATCCTCATTTGCAAAGATCACATCTACGAAGTTTCCTACAATTTTCTTAAAGTCATTCAGGTAAGCTTCAACAACATTATAACTGGACAGATCGAGTGCGATTGTCATATTCTTTTCCCTGGCGATTTTGCATGCTGATTCCACAAGGGGCAGATTGTTAATCAGGTAGCCTTCAAGATAGAAAATATCAAAACCGTTAAAAATATCAGGATCAAGGTCCTTTGCATCGAGTTCAACAGCAGCGCCGAGGTGTGTGGCAAATGTCCTTTCTTTATCTCCTGAGATAAGGGCTACAGCTGTTCCTGTTATTGAATCACGGCGAGACAGAATAGTTTTAACCCCTGCACGTTTCATCTCAGTCTCAAAGATATCTCCTGTTTCATCTTTCCCGATAGAACCGATGAATCCTGTTCCTGCTCCCAGCATTGCCAGGCCATGAATTGTATTGGCAGCGGAGCCGCCGGGGGAGAAGGTCCTTTTGAAGTTTATGGTTTCAGATTTAATAATATTTGATCTTTTTTCATCCACAAGTTGCATACTACCTTTCGGAAGTGAGAATTCTTTAAGCAGCTTATCATCTGTGATCAGGGTCATTACATCAACAAGAGCATTTCCTATGCCGAGTATTTTCTTCATTCTTAAAAATTTCTTTAAAGATATTGCTTAATTCAGTAAAAGCCCTTATTTTTGGGTCGCTAAATTTTAACAACGTTTAGCAAAAATTCCTCAGTAGCTCAGTTGGTTAGAGCAA
>CAYPHL010000169.1:0-6787 GCA_964410385.1 uncultured Rikenellaceae bacterium
GCTCATTCACTTATACATGGCAGTATACAACAAATATGGCCATACCGGTCGGAGATCCAGCATGGAATAATATAGCGTCAAGCAACAACGAAACCTATGATTATGGAACTTTAACCACTACTACGCGTTTCGTCAGAAAAGCTGTTGAAGGTACCTGTTCAACACCAGTCTATAGTAACATAATTACAGTTACCGTAAGACCTGCATTAAATGGAGGAACTGTTGGAAGTAACCAGACTATTTGTTATGGTGCAGATGTTGCTGCCTTTTCGAGTTCAAATCCGGCAAGCGGAGGAGCAGGTTCATTCACTTACCAGTGGCAATATACAACGAATGCAACCGCACCATTAGGTGATCCTGCATGGTCTGACATAGGCTCCGCAACCGGATTGACTTATAATCATGGCACCCTGACTACGACCACACGTTTTGTCAGAAGAGCTATAGAAGGTACATGCACGACTCCGGTCTATAGTAACATAATTGTAGTTACTGTCCGTCCTCAATTGAATGGAGGAACAATAGGTACAGACCAGACTATCTGTTACGGGACAGATGTTGCAGCATTTACGAGTACAAATCCGGCAAGCGGTGGTGCCGGCTCATTCACATATACATGGCTTTATACAACAAATATGTCTCTGGCAGTCGGCGATCCTGCATGGGTACCAATACCATCGAGTAACAGTACAATATATGATTATGGTACTTTAACAACTACAACCCGTTTTGTAAGAAGGGCAGTTGAGGGTACATGCACAACTCCGGTTTATAGTAACGATATCAGAGTAACGGTTCGGCCTGAACTTAATGGAGGGATTATTGCTGGTAATCAGACAATATGTTCCGGAGGAGATGTAGCAGCATTTACAAGTACTGCTGCAGCCACAGGAGGTGCAGGTTCATTCACATATACATGGCAGTATACCACAAACATGTCAGCAACACCGGGCGACGGTAACTGGACGGATATAGGCTCAAGCAACAATGAAATATATAATCATGGAACTCTGACAACGACAACACGATTTGTCAGGAAGGCAGTCGATGCGACATGTACTCCGGCAGTCTATAGTAACATGTTAACCATAACTGTTATGCCGGCTCTTAACCCCGGGGCCATCGGAAGTAATCATACAATCTGCTCAGGATCGGATGTTCCGGCATTTACAAGCCTTGCTCCGGCAAGCGGAGGTGCGGGATCATTTACATACACCTGGCAGTATACAACCAATATGTCAGCAACCCCGGGAGATGGTAACTGGACTGATATAAACAGCTCAAATTCATTAGGATATGACTACGGGACGCTTTCAACACAAACAATGTTTGTAAGAAAAGCAGAGGACATTTCCTGTACATCCCCTGTTTATTCAAATGTTGTTACAGTCAGTATTAATCCTCTTCCCGTAACTTCGGCAATAAGCGGACCATCAGTTCTTTGCGAAGATGCCACCAATAAGGTTTACCAGGTGGTCAACCATTCGGGTTCAACATATTCCTGGACTGTTCCGCCATCATTGACAATTACCTCACCCCCCGGATTATATTTTATTATTGTAGATGCGGTTCCGGGAATGTCGGCACCAGGTGATAAGATTACTGTTACAGAAACAATAACTTCTACCCTGTGCGTTGGAGTGCCTGTCGAATTACCTGTTTCTGTTGTATCAGTTGTTCCTGGTGTTGTTGTTAACGGCTCCACAAGCGTTTGCCTTGGAGATACGGCTACTTACTTTGTACCGGATAACAGCGGTTCAACATATTCATGGAGCGTTCCGGCCGGTGCATATATTATTTCCGATCCGAATTTACACAGCGTCGAAGTAACTTTTAAAATGGCTGTGACAGGTGATGTTTCCGTTGTTGAAAATTCAAACGGGGTATGTAATACTATTCATACCCCTGTAATAGTTACAGTGAACCCTCTTCCGGCCATTTTCAATGTTACTGCTCCTTTAGCATATTGCGCCATGCAGTCTGGGGTAACAATTACACTCTCGGGTTCACAATCCGGGGTCAATTACCAGCTTTACAATTCTGCCGGGCCGGTTGAAGCTCCTAAAAACGGGACAGGATCTGCACTTACATGGCTTAACAAGCTGACTGAAACATATCATGTTCTTGCTACCAATGCTACAACAAATTGTAAGCAATTGATGAACGGAACAGTCGTTCCGGTTGTTAATGTTGTTAACGGCGGTACAATTGGATCTGACCAGGCTGTCTGCGAAAATTCAACTCCGGCAGCATTTACAAGTACTGTAGCCGGAACTGCAGGCGGAGTACTGACTTACCAGTGGCAGAGAAGTCCGGATAATTCAACCTGGACCGACATTCCCGGGGCTACCTCGGCAGTTTATGCTTCCGGTCCTCTTTCTGTAAATACTTACTTCCGCAGAATGGCAATATCCACTTTAGGTTCAAGTGTTTGCCAGGATCCTTCAAATTCAGTGCTTGTTACTGTAATAATATTCAATCCGGGATCAATCGGTTCTGATATATCAATATGTGAGGGAACTTCACCTTCAGCTGCATTTACAAGTGTACCTCCGTCAGGCATTGGTTCTTTCACCTACAGATGGATGTCTTCTACAGATGGTGTGAACTACAGCTTCACAGGTGTAAATACCGAGACATTTACTCCGGGTATTTTAAATGTAGATACCTGGTTCAAACGTGAGGTAACGGCATCTTATCTTTCCAGATCGTGCGTCGAAGAAACCAATTTTGTCAAGATCACCGTAATCAACTTCTCTCCCGGATCAATCGGTTCAGATCAGACAATCTGCTCCGGTACAGCTCCCGCTACTTTCACAAGTGTGGCTGCAACCGGTGATGGTTCATTCACCTACAGCTGGGAAAGCAGTCCGAATGGTACCTCATCATGGACAGCACTTGGCGTCAGCACAGCAACATATTCATCAGGTTCGCTTACAGCCGATACATATTTCAGAAGAGCTGTGACTTCATCTCACGGCGGAACGTCATGTACATTATATACCAATATAGTTCATGTAACAGTCAATGATTTTGATCCGGGAACAATTGGACCGGCTAAAACAATCTGTGAAGGAGATATTTCGGGACTAATGAACAGTGTACTTGCTCCTGCCGGAGATCCTTCGGCTATATTTACATATCAGTGGCAGAGCAGTACCGATGGGACCAACTTCTCAAGCATCAGTGGAGCGACAAACGAAAGTTATACAAGCGGTCCGCTCATGGTTGATACTCATTTCAGACGTCAGGTCACTGCAACTCTCAACGGAAGGGCATGTATTGAAGTTACGCCCGCCATACTTATTCAGGTAAATAACCTCACTCCCGGTTCAATAGACGGGACACAGACCGTATGTGAAGGTGAAATACCTGCTGCTTTCACTGAAACTGCAGCAGCAGTAACAGATGGCATAATTACCTATCAGTGGCAGGAGAGCGCAAACGGTATAGACGGCTGGACTAATGTAGCATCAGGAGGAAATGCTGCTACTTATGCACCACCTGCTGCTCTTGCAGACGATATGTGGTTCAGACGTCTGGTAATTTCCAAAATTGGTCTGGTTGAATGTCAGAAGGAATCAAATATAATTAAAGTAACTGTAAATAATTTCCAGCCTGGTTCTATTGCTGATAACCAGTCAATATGTGAGAACACAGCAGCAACACCACTCACAAGTGTTTCACCAACAGGAGACGGCACTTTCACTTTCAGATGGAAGATCAGTACTGACGGTACTAATTTTAGCCAGATCGGAGCATCCGGTGAGACCTATAATCCCGGAATACTATCCCAGGATACATGGTACAGAAGGATAGTAAGATCGACAGTAAACGGAAAGGTCTGTTTTGATTCAACCAATGTTGTTAGAATAACAGTACTTAATTTCACTCCGGGTTCAATTACCGGCGATCAGTATATATGTGAAGGTGATATACCGGCACCTTTTGGCAGTAATCCTGCTCTGGGCGACGGAATTTTCACTTATGAATGGAAGCAGAGCACAAACGGAATTGTGTTTACCAGTATTCCTTCGTCAAATGTTGCTGTTTATACGCCTCCGGCGCTTACAGCCGATACATGGTACAAACGTGCCGTGACATCATCAGACGGCATTGCATCATGTACTCTTGAAACCAGTCCGATTAAGGTTACAGTTATTAACTTTAATCCGGGTTCAATAGCTTCAGATCAGACAATTTGTGAAGGTACAGCACCTGCATTGTTCACAAGTGTTGCTGCAAGCGGTGACGGTACAAAGAGCTATCAGTGGCAGTTCAGTACCGACAGCGTTAATTATAATAATGTTCCCTCGGGAGGATTGAATGCAACCTATACATCTGATCCGCTAACACAGAAAACCTGGTTCAGAAGAATATCTTATGCAACAATAGACACAAAAACATGTTTAAAACTTACTGATACAATCCGTGTTAAGGTTATAATATTTAATCCGGGTGAAATAGAAGACAACCAGACTATTTGCGAGGGGGAAGTACCTGCTCTTATAACTGAAAAAACTGCAGCTTCAGGGAACGGAACAATCTCTTACCTGTGGCAAAGCAGTCTGGATAATAGTGACTGGAACAATATAACCGGAGCAACCAGTACAACTTACGCACCCGGAGCACTTACCCAGGATACATATTTCAGGCGGCAGGTTACTTCAACTCTTGACGGAAGGACATGTATTGAATGGACACCTTCCGTTATTGTGAGGGTCAACAACCTGACACCGGGATCGATATCCGGTACCCAGACAATCTGTGAAGGAGACATACCTGTACAGTTAACCGGTACAGCAGCAGGAACATCTGATTTCGGCCATACTTATCAATGGCAGGAGAGTCCCGATGGCATAAACGGCTGGATAAATGTTTCATCAGGAGGCACAAATCCTGATTACACCCCACCTGCGCTTATTGCCGATACATGGTATAAACGTCTTATTATATCCACTGTCGGAATGAAGACCTGCACCGTGGGATCCAACATTGTAAGGGTTACTGTGAATAACTTCAATCCCGGCAATATTGAAGAAGACCAGACAATATGTGAGAATACTCCTGCTGCATTGCTTACAAGTATAACACCAACCGGTGATGGTACTTTCACTTACAGGTGGTTCAGAAGTCCCAGCTCAAATCCTGCAGATTTCACTCCGATAGGCGGAGCATTGAGTGAAACTTATAATCCCGGCATACTTACACAGGATACATGGTATTACAGGGAAGTCAAATCGACTCTGAATGGCAGGGAGTGTATTGAAAATACGACCACAATTAAAGTAACTGTAAATAATCTGAATCCGGGATCGATATCCGGTGATCAGGAAATTTGCGAAGGTGGAGATCCGATAGCATTCACAAGCGGTTTGCCAACATACGACGGAATTGTAAGTTATATGTGGCAGAGCAGTACGGATGGGATTAATTTTACAGATATCGGAGCAGTAAGTGAAACATATGATTCTCCTGCTCTTGACCAGGATACCTGGTTCAGGAGAGCAGTCTCTTCAACTATTGGCTTCAATATATGTACTGAATATACCAGTCCAATAAAAGTAACTGTCATTAACTTTGCTCCCGGCTCAATAGGAAGCAGTCAGACGATATGTGAAGGCGCCACACCTGCACCTTTTACAAGTGTTGCAGCAAGCGGCGACGGTACAAAGAGTTACCAGTGGCAGTTCAGTACTGACAGTATAAACTACAACAATGTACTAACCGGCGGATTAACAGCAAGCTATTCTTCAGGTCCGCTTACACAGGATACATGGTTCAGGAGATTATCAAGCGCAACAGGAAGCTCTTTAAAATGTACCGAAATAACGGATTCAATTAAAGTAACTGTTATCAATTTTGATCCGGGGACTATTTATGGAGTTCAGACTATATGTGAAAATGATGCACCCGCGGCATTTACTTCAGATGATGCTTCAGGTGACGGAGTAATAACCTACCAGTGGCAGGCAAGTCTTGATGGTACGAACTTCACAAATATTACCGGGGCAACAATGAATGTATATGCTCACGGTTCGATGACAACCGATACATGGTTCAGGCGTCAGGCAACATCAACACTCAAAGGATTCCAGTGTACAGAGTGGACTGATCCGATCCTGGTTACAGTCAATAATATGACACCGGGTTCGATATCCGGTACACAGACCATCTGTGAAGGAGTTGCACCTGCGGCATTTACATCAGTACCTGCGACGGGAGATTTTATAATCACCTATCAGTGGAAGCAAAGTGCTGATAACGGTGCAAACTGGATTAACGTGCCTTCGGGAGGAGATGTTGAGATCTATATTGCTCCCGAACTGGATGCCGATATGTGGTATAAACGTGTTGCCACATCAACATCAGGTGGAGTCACTTGTGTTGAAGAGTCGAATGTTATAATGATTACGGTCAACAACTTCAATCCGGGTAATATTGCATCTGAACAGACTATTTGTGAAAATACTGCCCCTGCGCCGCTTACAAGCACAACACCAACCGGTGACGGGGTATTCTCTTACAGATGGTTCAGAAGTACCGATGATATAACCTACGTTCCCATTCCGACCGCGATCAGTGAAACATACAGTCCGGGAATACTTGCACAGGATACCTGGTACTTCAGGGAGGTAACGTCAACTATTGGTACTAATAAGTGTATCGCCAGGACAGATACGATAAAGATCACAGTCAATAATTTTGATCCGGGAAATATAACCGGTACACAGACAATTTGTGAAGATAGTGCACCGACTGAATTTACAGAGACCGCACCTGCAGT
>CAYPHL010000170.1:0-6727 GCA_964410385.1 uncultured Rikenellaceae bacterium
GTAGCCGATTTCAACAATGACGGCATAAATGATTTCTGTATTACCGAACGAACCTCCGCACCATCAGTTGTATGGTACGAAAGAACTGAAAAAGGATGGAATAGACATGTTGTTGAGGATGCAATATGCTTCATTGAAGCAGGAACAACGACTTTGGATATCGATAATGATGGCGATCAGGATATCATTGCCGGAGGGGAAGGCAAAACCAACCAGGTGTGGTGGTGGGAAAATCCATTTCCTGATTTTTCCAAACCAGCATGGCCCAGATATGTTATAAGGAACACAGGTGGGAACAAGGTACACGACCAGATGGCCGGTGACTTTGATGGCGACAATAAATCTGACCTGGTTTTCTGGGCACAGGGTGACCAGACACTGTATTTTTCAAGAATCCCGGCGGATCCTGTTCTGACTGAGAATTGGAAACTTATTCCAATATATAAATATTACGGCGATAGCCAGATGGAACAACATGGAACATACCCGTCATGGAAAAGGACAAATGAGCATGAAGGTCTTGCGAAAGCCGATATCGATGGTGACGGTATAATGGATATCGTTGGAGGAGGACTTTGGTTCAGATACCTTGGTAATGACAAGTTCTCATACAATGTCGTTGATGCCGCGTATACTTTCAGCCGTTCAGCTGCCGGACAACTTGTTAATGGAGGAAGACCTGAAATAGTAATGGTGGTCGGAGATGGTCTGGCTCCGTTGTATATGTATGAATACCAGAAAAATACCTGGATCAGGAAGGAGATTGTCCAAAAAGTCAGTAATGGTCATTCCCTTGCCATCGTAGATTTTGATGGCGACGGGAATAATGACATCTGGTATGCGGAGATGACACTCGGAGGTCATAAAGAAGCGGTAAACGGAATACTCTTAGGAGACGGGAAAGGAAATTTCGACCGGGATATGATAATATCAAAGGGCATTGATTTGCACGATTCGGAGATTGTCGATCTGGATGGTGATGGTGATCTTGATATCCTTGGGAAACCTTATGACGGTGATGCTCCCCGGCTCGATATATGGCTTCAGAAAGGAACATCAGAAAAAAGAAACAAATGAGAGAGTTTAAAAAAGTAATTTGGTTTGGAATTCTGTTTTTTTCAATTATTGTTTCAGGCTGTAATAAGAAAAAACAAGGCCCCTTTTTCGGGAATGGATTCCATAATGGCTGGGCTGACCAGAATTCAATTGTTATCTGGACCAGGCTCACCTCAATTTCCGAACTTAACAAATCAGGTCCCGCATTCCTGGAACCTTCTGCTGATGAACATCGAAGGCTCGACAAAGAAGCAAATGCCGATTCAATATATCTGGCACAGCTACCACGAGGTTATTCCCTTGATCAGATGGAAGGTGCATGCCCGGGTATGGAAGGTGAGGTTAAGCTGATATATTATCCTTTGAAAGATACTGAAACCAGGATTGAATCCGGATGGACTCCTGTCGATGCCCAAAAGAACTTTACATACCAGTGGAAGCTGTCAGGGTTGGACCCTGATACCAAGTATGTGATTGAGATTGAATCGCGTAAACCGGGAAAATCAAAAATCTCTGATAGAATATCGGGATCTTTCAGAACTGCGCCCGACTCGGCATCCCTGAGGGATCTGAATTTCTGTATAGTAACCTGTCACGATTATCCCCGGAGGGATGATTCAATAAATGGTCATAAGATATACAGGGTAATGCAACAGATGTTCCCCGATTTTCTAATTCATACAGGTGATGTTGAATATTATGATAAAGCCGGTCCTTTCGCACTTACAGAAGAACTGATGAGGTTCAAATGGGACAGGATCTTTGCTCTTCCCTATCAGCGTGACTTCTACAAACAGGTTACCACTTATTTCATGAAAGATGATCATGATGTCCTGAGAGATGATGCATATCCGGGAATGAAATATGGCACTGTATCATGGGAGAGAGGCCTGGAGATATTTGATAAAGAGCAGTTCCCTTCAAATGATCTGCCTTTTAAGACTATCCGGTGGGGCAAAGACCTGCAGATATGGATTATGGAAGGAAGGAATTACAGAAGTAAAAATACAGAGCCGGATGGCCAGGATAAAACAATCTGGGGTAAAGTACAGAAAGAGTGGCTTTACAGAACTCTCGTGAAATCGGATGCAACATTTAAGCTCATTATAACACCCGGACCTGTTTTAGGTCCTGACCGTGCTAACAAGAAAGATAATTATTCTAACCAGGTTTTTGCTTATGAAGGTAATGAGATCAGAGATTTTCTGAAAAAGTTTGACAATGTATTTATTTGCAACGGTGACCGACACTGGCAGTATGTAACCAATATTCCGGGAACCACTTTATGGGAATTCAGCTGTGGTGCAGGATCTGATGTTCATGCCGGCGGCTGGGATCAGAACGATATCAGACCCGAACACAGGTTCCTCAGGGTGAAGGGAGGATTTCTAAAGGCTTCTGTCTATCATTCAGATGGAAAAGTGAATCTGAAATTTCAGCATTATGATGTGGATGGAAATGTGGTTCATGAAGAAGTGTTTTCTAAAGATCATTTAAATTAGAAAAATATGAACAATTGTCAGCTTATTACCGGTTGTATATGTGGTATTTCGATGCTTACAGCGGCTGTCTCATGTCAGAAAAAAGAGCAGAGACCGAATATCTTAATATTGCTTGCTGATGATCAGAGGGCAGATGCAATAGGATGTTCAGGAAATCAGCAAATAAAAACTCCCAACATTGACAGGCTTGCAGCACATGGTTTGAGGTTCACCAACAGCTATGTTATGGGAGGTCATCATGGAGCAATTTCCGCTCCAAGCCGTGCTATGCTGCTAAGCGGAAAGAACCTGTTTAATGTTTATGATAAACTTGAAGGTGTTAAAACCATGCCGATGTATTTTGCAGAGAACGGGTATGTAACCTTTGGGACAGGTAAATGGCATAATGAGAAAAGCGCATTTGAAGCAAGCTTTCAGACAGGGGATAACGTTTTTCTTGGGGGGATGGCAGATCATTTTAATATTCCTGTAGCGCACCTGGAAACAGATGGAAAACTATCTGAACCTGTAAAGAAAAGTTTTTCGACCGATCTTTTTGCCGGTGCTGCCATGGATTTTATCGAGGCATATGCAAACGGGGAAAAGAAAAACCCATTCTTTTGCTATGTTGCTTTTACTGTTCCTCACGATCCATATTCACCGCGGACCGATTATATTGACAGGTATTCACCAGATTCTATGAACCTGCCAGGCAATTTCATGGCTTTGCATCCTTTTGCTTTTGACGATCTCCTGGTACGCGATGAAAACCTTCTGCCATGGCCCCGCCCGCCTGAAAAAGTAAGGGAAGCGCTAGCTGATTATTATGGTCTTATCACTCACCTTGATGAAAAAATCGGTGAAATAATCAATTCGCTGAAAAATAATGGATTATTTGATAATACAATTATTGTTTATGCTGCGGATAACGGTCTGGCTATCGGCAGCCATGGTTTACTGGGCAAACAGAACCTGTATGAGCACAGTATGAAGGTACCTTTAATCATAAGCGGACCTGGAATTCCAAAAGGAAAAGTATCTGATGCTCTGGTTTATTTATTCGATATTTATCCGACTCTGGCTAAAGTTTGTTCACTCCCTTCTCCTGAAGGAATTGATGGAAAGAACCTTTTGCCTGTAATAGCCGGGCAGGCAGATGAAGTCCGCTCTTCTCTCTTTACTGTATACCGCAACACAGTAAGGGCGGTCAGAACAAAAGAGTGGAAGCTTTTAAGATATCCTGAAAGGGACTATACACAATTGTTCAATCTTGTTGAGGACCCTCTTGAGCTGAATAATCTTGCCGGAGTTGATGAATATGAGGCCCGGGTTGAAGAGATGATGAAGCTGATGCAGGAATGGCAGGATAAGGTTAAAGATACAATTCCGCTGACTGCCGAAAAAATACTGCCATTGCAATATGATCATACCAGACTTGTCAGGAAGCCGGACAGATGGCAGCCGGAATATACACTGAAGAAATATTTTGAAGAAAATTGATAAAAAACAAATGTTAACTTATCACTTGATGAGCAGGATAGCTTGTGGTCTGGGAATATTATGTACGGCATCAGCAACAGCTCAGGATAAACCAAATTTTGTTCTGATGATTGCCGACGACGTAAGCTGGGATGATATAGGTTGCTATGGAAATAAGCAGGTTAAAACACCGAACATTGACAGGATAGCAGGGTCAGGTATACAATTCACAAATTTCTTCCTCACCGCAAGCTCTTCAAGTCCAAGCCGCAACAGTATAATCACCGGACGATATCCACATAATACAGGTGGGGCTGAGCTTCATCTGCAGCCTCCTGATTATATGGTAGCTTTTCCTGAGCTCTTAAGAACCAACGGGTATTACACCGTTCAGGCAGGAAAATTCCATATGGGGGATTATGCCCGAAGGGGATTTGACCTTATCAATGAGAATAATAAATTAAATGGTGACGGAGGAGAGGAACTCTGGATAAAGTGTCTTCAGGAAAGACCGGAGAAGAAACCTTTCCTGATGTGGTTTGCAGCTCATGATGCACACAGGGTTTGGGGGTCAAATGAGTTTTCCGGTACCCATGATCCTCAAAGGCTTACCCCTTCGTGGTATCTGGCACAGGGAGTCAGAACCAAAGAGGATCTTTCAAAATATTATGATGAAATCAAACGATTTGACCACTATGTTGGCCTGGTTTATGAAGAACTTGTCAGACAGAATGTTATCGATAATACCGTGATAATTATTATGGCTGATAACGGCAGACCTTTTCCTCATAGTAAAACAAGGGTCAATGACCGGGGACTGAAAAGTCCTTTTATAATACACTGGCCGCAAGGCGCCGGCAGAAAACCTCATTTATGTACGGCTCTTTTAAGTTCAATCGATATTGCACCTACTGTTCTCAGCCTGGCTGGCTTAGATTCTCCTGAATCAGTACAGGGAATCAGCTTTGCAAAACTTCTGGGTAAACCCTCGCAAAAATTCAGAGATCATGTTTTTGCTGAGCATAACTGGCATGATTATGAAGCACACGAGAGGATGGTCAGGACTAAGGATTATCTGTATATTCTTAATTCAAGGCCTCAGTTTCCGCAATCGGGGCCCGCAGATGCCGTAGGGAGTCCGTCTTATACGGAACTCGACTCTTTGAGGAAGGCAAATAGTCTGACCATCCAGCAGGCGGATATTTTTACAGCTCCCAGACCAAATGAAGAATTATACTCAAATAATTCTGATCCTGATCAATTTGATAATCTCGCGGATAATCGGGGTTATAAGAAAAAACTTGTTAAATTGAGATATATTCTTCAGGAATGGATGAAGGATACAGGTGATAATATTCCTGAAAACCTCACTAAGGACTGGTATTTAAGAGAGCCGGGATATGTGAAAACTCAAAACATGAATATCAGGGGAGAACCCGTTGATAAAAAATTCAACGCGACAAGGATTAATAATAAAGGTAAATTTTGAGCCGCGTAGGAATACTTAATTCAGTTCTCTATTCGGCATTTAAATTCTTCAAAATTTTCTTTGCCAATGGTTCTTTGATTTCGTTGTGACGGGGAACAGCTTCTATTGAGCCATTCTTTGGATTTATCCAAAGTGAATGTGAAGCTCCTTCGCGTTTCAAATAACAGCCCGCGATTCTCAATTTCCTTTCCAAATCTCTTCGTTTCATCCGATTATTACCTTTTCCCGGATGGCATCATCAGGCAGCCCACGAAGAATATCAGTTCTGCGATCCTCCAAGATCAATTCAATAGCTTCCCGTAAACTTGTTTTGGCTTCCTTTATTGTTTCACCCTGTCCGTTGGCGCCCGGCACCTCAGGACATATCGCCCAAAATCCGCCTTGTGGTGCTTTTTCTATAATTGCGGTAAATTCTGCTTTCATTATTATTTCCTCTTTGTATAAATTAATCCGAATATATATTTAACTTCATATATCATTAATGAAGGTAAAATTAAGCATATTAAACAGAATAGCAATATTAAAATCCCGGGTCGATTTTAACCTTCATCCGAACCTTCATGCTTTAAAAGAGAAAAGCCCAACAAAATTCTTCTCAGTAATAAAGGCAGCAATTCAATTAACTTGTTTTATCTGATTTTATTAACTATTTTTCCTTATCTAAACGATATCGAAGCGCCTTCCCGATAGTATTGCAGGGGGCGAATTGTTAAAATATACCTTATGAAAGCAGAGAGATTATTATCTGTGATCCTGATAGGACAAGCTTTTACAGGAGTCACTCAATTGTGTTATTCCCATACAAAATCTCCCAATATTGTCTTCATCCTTACCGATGATATGGGATGGAAAGATCTGGCTTGCTATGGCAACCGTTTTACCGAAACCCCAAACATTGATTCTCTTGCTAAAAGCGGATTGCGATTTACACAGGCTTATGCAGCGTGTCCTGTCAGCTCCCCGACAAGAGCTTCAATTATGACAGGAAAATATCCCGCAAGGCTCCACCTGACCAACTTTATTGCCGGTAACCGTACCGACAAAGCATCGCCCATACTTCCCGCTCCATGGAAACCATATCTTGAAGCCCGCGAGATAACAATTGCTGAACTTCTCAAAGATAAAGGATATACGACCGGTTTGGTAGGGAAGTGGCACCTTGGAGGCCATGATTCAATTGCCCCATGGAACCAGGGATTCGATTATACAAGAATGATCGGGA
>CAYPHL010000171.1:0-6718 GCA_964410385.1 uncultured Rikenellaceae bacterium
ACAAAAAGCTTCTTTGAATTCTCAGGTCCCATTGCCTCATACATAGTTTTTGTCATTGCATTCAGATCGATGAATGGTACTTTGAGTTCTTCAGCAACTTTCTTTGCAGCTCCGGGGTAATCGCCAAGGGAGTTGATCAGTTTCCCGTCTTCTCCGAATGATCGCCTGTTTGCGGGAGAAACAATTACCGGTATGCCGCTTTTCTGCCTGAATTCATTTACAAACAGTCTTAGCCTTTCGGAATATGATTTGAATGCACCGTCATCCGGACCATTTTCTTTCTGATCGTTATGACCGAACTCAATAAAAAGATAATCACCTGATTTCATAGTATTCAGAACCTGTTTAAAACGATTTGTTGACAGGAAGCTTCCTAGCGATAATCCTGATTCGGCATGGTTTGCAACCGCAACACCCTGTGTCAGGAAGCGGGGGAACATTTGTCCCCACGATGCCCAAGGATCATCATCCTGATCGACAACGGTAGAATTTCCTGCAAGAAAGACTGTTACTGCATCGATAGTCCTGGTAATTTCAAGGGCACAGATGCAAGGCCGTTTTCCGGTAAATTCGAAAGTCAGCTTTTCATCCCAGTTCAGCTTATTTATTTCCCGTGGTTTCCGTACGACCTCTTCTCCTGTATCGCCGATCTTTGGCGTACGGATGTTTATTGTAGCGGTTACCGTTTCTGATTTTCCCGGATCGGTAACAACATTTTCAAATACAAGTCTTCGCGATTCTGCTCTTACTGTTGTTGAGGAAGCTTCTTTAAGATCGCCCGTAATAATTTTTATGTTATAATTTCCGGCCGGCAGGCTTACAGAAAAGAAGAATGGCTTATCACCGGTGCAGAATCCGCTGGTCAGTGGTTTTTTGCCGCCCCTGTCGATGGCAAAAGGAATTGTACCGAAATCAAATCCATATCCGGTGCGTGCAGAGTATTTATCCGAAACATTGACTTTTATATAGCCCGGAACCTCTTTTGCAGGTCCAAAGGAGAATTTGTAACTGGAGATCTCCTGGCTGAAAAGTTTTGATGTAAGAAGTGAAACTGTCAATAATAATATTCTGATTCTTCTTGAGGACATATCCTTTTAATTTCTATAGAAATATTAAAAAAAAATTATCTGATCCCGTTTTCAATATTAAGAAAAATTAACAAAAAAATTCAAAAAATGATTGGTGTTGTCAAATGTTTTGTAATTTAGTCATGTGATTGCGACTATGTAAAAATCGATTTTTTTCTTATTAACTGTCTTTGAAAGAAACCATTATTTATTATAGCCTTAACCTAAGTCTAATTTAAGAATTATGTGCCTATGAGAAAATCAGAAGAGAAAGAAAAAAGCTGACTTGTGTCAGAGGGATCTTTAATTTCCCAGTTTAAGTCTGTTGATTAAAAAACAGACTGATTTTTAAGACTAACTTAAACCAACAATTTAATTAATTATGAAAGAAAGAATTAGTTTTATTTCTTCCGTCTGGAAGGGATGCAAAACTTTTTTGTGCCTGAATTTAACTTTGATTCTGGTACTTTCCTTTACAATGGATCTTACGGCCGCCGGCGGGGACCTTCTTTCGGGGGATGTCCAGCAGGTGACTGTAAGGGGAACCGTTACAGATGGTGCTACAGGTGATCCCATGCCTGGTGTTAATGTGGTGGTTGCCGGTACTACTATCGGAACCATGACAGATGCATCAGGTGCTTTCACTCTTGAAGCGCCAAATGCAAATGCCACTCTCCAGATCTCATTTATCGGTTATGTAACCCAGAATATTCCGCTGGGAGGCAGGACATCAATAAATGTTGCAATGCAGACCGAATTATCACAACTGAGTGAAGTAGTGGTGGTTGGTTATGGAACCCAGGCAAGAAAAGACCTTACGGGTTCGATAACAAGTGTTAATGCTGAGAGATTGCTTGATAAACCGGCATTTAATATTGCTGAAGCAATGTCAGGTAAGATTGCCGGTGTTAAGATCATAACAGCAGGCGGACAGCCCGGTGGCGGAAGTATTTATATCCGCGTCCGTGGTACAAACTCCATCAGTACCAATAACAATCCGCTCTTCGTTGTTGACGGGATTGTGGGTGTTGCCAATGCACTGCAGATACTTAACCCGAATGATATTCAGTCGATCGACGTACTTAAGGATGCATCTGCTACAGCAATTTATGGCGCCCGCGGATCAAACGGTGTAATTATTATTACCACAAAACGTGGTCTTGCAGGGAAGATGCAGGTCGAATATAATGGCAGTTATACAAGGGGACAGAGGCAGAAGGATTTTGTTTACAATAATTCTGAACAGTTCCTTTATGTTCTTGAACAGGCATGGAGAAATATCAGGAAGTATTCTACATCCCAGTCATGGTCAATGTGCCCCAATGCTGCACTGCTTCCGGCCGGTTATTCATCAACAACAACCTATTCCGATTTCCCGCATCTTTTCGAAAAGGTTGCAGCAGGTTCCTATTCACTTCCGCTTCTTGGAAGGGATGGTAACTACTACAAACCGAGATTTGATACCAACTGGGAAGATGTAACATTTCCGCCATCCAACTCAACAAACCATAACATAAGTGTAAGAGGCGGGAGTGATGCGGCAAAACTTGGTGCATTCTTCGGTTATACTCTGAATGACGGATTACTCCTTAACTCATACTTCAACCGTTTTTCAGGTAAACTTACCGGTGATTTCAAACTAACTAAATGGCTTGATGTAAGCTCACAAATCGGCGTAAGCAAGAATAATAACAGGACTAATGACCAGTCTTTCTTCAGCGGTGGTATTTCACGTGCTGCAAGTGAATCATTCCCGGTAATTCCGAAAAATTACCCGAATGACGTTGCTGTATATGGTGCATATGCCGGAAAGTATGGTGAAAACACCGATTTCCCTGTCGGAGAAGCCGATTGCCAGTCACCATGGCAGGTAAGCCAGACGGTTGAAACAATGACGCTTCGGTCACAGTTCACAGGCGACATAACCCTGAATTTCAAAATTACTGATGATCTGAGCTTCAAATCGAACTTTGCTGTTGACGACAATACAAGCAAATACAACCAGTACCAGGGGATCAGAGTATCACGTGCAAGCCAGGGCAGAGCTTATATCAACACAGCCAAATCATTTTACTGGCAGAACGAAAACTACTTTACATATAATAAAGCTTTCGGAGATCATTCAGTTACCGGACTTCTTGGTTTGTCATGGTCAAAATACTCATGGGAGAATGATAATATGGATAACAGATGGTTCTTCGATGATTTTTATAAATGGCATAATATAGGTGTAGGTACTTATACAAGACCCAGCGTTTCAAGTGGAGACGGCCAGAATTCACTTAATTCATATTTTGCCCGTGCAAACTACAGTTATAAAGGGAAATACCTGGTCACTCTTACCGGTCGTATCGACGGATCGTCAAAATTCGGACCCAATTCAAAATATGGTTTCTTCCCGTCAGGTTCATTTGCCTGGAACATTTCGGAAGAGGATTTTGCAAAGAATATTGCAACATTATCTAACCTGAAATTCCGCGTGAGTGTAGGTCAGACAGGTAACCAGGAGATTGGTAGCTATGTTACACAGGCTTTCCTGAGCTCAACAAATATTGCTCTGGGTGAATCGGCTTACACAGGTCTTTATCCCAGTTCAATGGCGAATCCCGACCTTAAATGGGAAAAAACAACACAGTATAATACAGGGGTTGATGTCGGTTTGTACAGGGATCGGATAAGGTTCTCAATTGATGCATATTACAAGTTAACAACCGATATGCTTCTGAGTGTTCCGCTGCCATATTCAACAACTGTCGGAAGCGTTCAGGACAACTATGGAAGCGTATCAAACAGGGGATTGGAGCTGACCCTTTCAACACATAATGTACAGGGTGAGCGCTTCAACTGGTATACCGATATTACCTGGAGCGCCAACAAGAACAGGATTGAAAAGCTTGGCCCCACAGGAGCTGACATCCGCCGCAACAGCTGGGTAGGTGGTTACAACACAATACTGAGGGAAGGCGAATCGATCGGTTCAATATTCGGACTTAACCGTCTGGGTACATACAGCACCGAAGAAGTTTCCCTGGCTGCCAGATACGGATTCTCACCGGGTGATGTAAAATATGAAGACGCCAATAATGACGGCCAGATCAGTTTCTATACCGATGGTGACATTCTCGGTTGCACATTGCCGAAATGGGATATGGACTTCACAAATACATTTGATTACATGAATTTTGATGCAAGCATATCTCTGAGAGTGTCCTATGGTGCCAAGAAAGAGAACAGGACCAACCACTCGGGTGAAGACCGCCAGGTTATGGACAACAGTAAGAACAGGGTACTCGATGCATGGCGTCCGGATCATCAGAATACAATGATCGGACAGGTTCGTCCGGGTATGGGCGGATCTTATTACCAGACATACCCCGACACATGGTGGGTTGAAGATGCTTCATTCTTAAGAGGTGAAGGCGCTACAATTGGATATACTTTCTCGAAGAAAGTAATGGGAATTAACAGACTAAGAGTATATGCAAATGCCAAGAACTTCTTTGTACTCTCCAAATATTCAGGATACGATCCTGAAGGAAGTGACAATGATAACATGGGTGATTCCCTGGTACCAGGTATGGACTTCTACATGTATCCGCGTCCGACCGAATATACATTTGGTGTAAATATTATTTTCTAATATTCAAAATATACAAGAAATGAAACAGACATTATATATAATTCTCGTACTCAGTCTAATTCTGGGATCATGCGAGAATTTTCTGGAAGAAACACCAACTGGTACGCTGACAACTGAATCACCTCTGTCGAGTAATGCAGCAGGTGTTGCTCTTGCAACAGGTGGTTACAGATCACTCAGACAATGGACCGATGGTGTAAGTGAATGGGGAGGCAACCTCGTCGGGGGGCTTGAATATTTCACAGGTAAAGCCTACTCACAGTATATGGGTGCAAAGCTCTGGAAATATGAAACTGATACTGAAAACGGTGAAGAGGATTATTTTACATATCCATGGCAGCGCTGGTATCAGGGTGTAAGGGACTGTAATCTTGCCATCAAGAAGATCCCTGAAATTACCGGGCTCTCAGCTGATGAAAAATCAAGGTATCTCGGGGAAGTTCGTACTTTGCGTGCATTCTACTATTTCTGCCTTGTCCGTTATTACGGTGATGTTGTATACAATACCGAAGTTATAACCGACCTGGCCCAGGTACAGCGTCCACGTACATCCCTTGTAAATATTTATGACAAGATCATTGTTCCGGACCTTGAGTTTGCTGTCGCCAGCAAGCTTGCTGATGAAAGATCAACCGGTCGTGTCACAAAACATGTTGCCAGGGCTATCCTCGCGGATGTGTATCTTACTATGGCAGGTTATCCCTATCAGGAAGCCAAGGCCGATACAACAAAACAATGGTGTACTCAGGGTCTGTGGGCAATGACAGCCTATCCGGTAAATACACCAGGCGCCAAGGATCTCCTTCAGAAGGCAAAAACCCAACTTGATTTCCTTTATGGCAAATATCCGATAGGAGATTTTACCGACCTTAACAAGCCTGCAATGGACAATAAAGGCGGTGCAATTTTCCAGGTACAGTTCCTTACCGGGACAACCGGCAACGGATGTATCCAGTGTTTTGTGCCTCTTTCAAGCCATACTACAGTGCTTACTACAGAAACCGGAACGATCATTCCAAGCCTCGCATATCACAGCTCTTTTGAACCGGCTGACAAACGTATCATTGACAGGAATTATTTCTATTACAGCGATACATACGCTGCAAAATATGATGTTAATGAAGGACCCGCCGGTAAATTCCCGTTGCCATTCCTTTATAAGTATTATGATTATGAATGCATGAAGGTAAAAGGTGAATCGGGACTGAATTTTAATCTTTACCGGTATGCAGATATACTTCTTATGCTTACTGAAGTGAACTGGACCCTGAATCAGCTTGGAGTATCAGTTGCTTCAGCCGATGTGATTAAAGGGATCAATGAAGTAAGAGAGAGAGCAGGATTATCAACATTTGCTTCTGCCGGTGATCTTACTCTGAAGGATATCATGGCTGAGCGTGCTTATGAACTTATATTTGAGAACAAGATGCTCTGGGACATGAGAAGAACACGTAAAGCTCTTGTCGACGGTTCAGGTTCATTTATCCGTCTCGAGAATCTGGTGGGTCATCAGCCTACAAGTTTCAACTACAAATTCTCTGCAAAACATTTGCTGTCGCCGATGTCAGTTAATGAGATCGCCAACAATGTAAAAGTTTTACAGAATTATGGTTGGTTACCTGTACAGGTGGGCCAGTAATTGATTTATAATAATCTATAAATGTATGAAAATGAAAAAAATCATATTATTCTCATTGTTGATGTCACTTGTTGTCAGTTGCCAGGAAGACTTGTATGACATACCAAGGGATGATAACGGGAAAGCAATACTGACAGATATTTCGAGTACGACGACAACGGGTATCAGCACACTTGACGGGCAATTCTCGGTTACTGCATATCTGCCAAATGCGAAATCAGGTGATCAGATGACTGTTGAATGTCTGCAGCTTCAAACACCAACAGGAGCCACAACAACACAGCTGCTGCCTCTTGCAGGTACGCAGAAGAGTGCTTCAGTCGGTTCGGATCTGAAGGCTACAATCACTTATACAAGAGCGGAAGCGAAGTT
>CAYPHL010000172.1:0-6573 GCA_964410385.1 uncultured Rikenellaceae bacterium
TGACATCACCCCTTCTTTTTCCCGAATAATCTCTTTTCCTCTCCTTTTAAAAGACGCCGTATATTTTTTCTGTGGGTTATGAGCAAAGCAACAGCAACCACTACTGAAAATATCCTGAAAAAAACGGAAGGTGTTTTGAAGAAGGTAAGCAAAAGTATTGGAAATGCTATTCCGGCAGCCATTGATCCTATTGATACTATTCCGGTTGACAGGAAGAAGACCAGGAAGACGCCCAGGCATAAAAGTGTTACCGGAGGATGGATAGCAAGGAGGATGCCGAACATGGCAGCAACCCCTTTCCCTCCCCTGAATCCTGCAAAAACAGGGAAAATATGACCTGTTATAGCCATTAAACCTGTAAAGATCTGAAGATTGACAAGCATGGCGCTATCTGTTGGAGCCAGGTTAAACAGCCGGGGGAGCATTGCTGCCAGAAATCCCTTGGCCATATCAAATAATAATACCGGGATCCCGGTTTTCCAGCCGAGAACCCGTATTACATTTGTTGCACCCGCATTTCCGCTGCCGTGTTCCCTGACATCGATACCGTGAAAAAGCCTTCCTGCCCATACTGCAGACGGGATTGACCCCAGTAAATAAGCTGTCAGGCCGGCAGCGATTATATAGGTTACTGTCATTCCAGGATCTCTACCTGTTTAACCGTTCCTTCAGAGCTTCAAACTGATTTTTAAGTTCTTCCGGAAGACGGTTGCCGAATGTAGTATAATGTTCGTTTATTAGTTCCGTTTCGGCAATCCACTCATTTTTATCCGTTTTAAGGATCTCCGGCATATCTTTTTCAATTCCGTTCAAGCCGCTGGTATCAATGCTTCCGGGTTTTGGAATCAGTCCGACGGGTGTCTCAGCGGCGTTGTCGGCTCCCTCAATACGTTCGAATATCCATTTGAGTGCCCTGATGTTATCACCATATCCCGGCCACAGGAACTTACCCTGTGGACTTTTCCTGAACCAGTTGACGTTAAATATTTTCGGCAGTTTGTTTTTGTCAGGAGCGTTCTTACCGAGCCTGATCCAGTGTGAGAAATAGTCTCCCATATGATATCCGCAGAACGGAAGCATTGCAAAAGGATCACGGCGAACACCGGCTTTCAGTCCTATTGCTGCTGCAGTTACTTCGGAACCGGCTATTGATCCTACAAAAACACCATGATTCCAGTCGAAGGACTGGTAAACGAGCGGTAATGTATCGGGGCGACGGCCTCCGAAAAGGATTGCCGAGATCGGAACTCCGGCAGGATTTTCCCAGTCGCTGTCAATAACAGGGCATTGGCCGGCCGGAGCGGTGAACCGTGCATTCGGATGAGCTGCCGGCTTGCCGTTCGCAGGATCATATTTCTCATCTGTCCATGTAATTGTATTTTCCGGTATGTCGTGGCCGATACCTTCCCACCATATATCACCATCGGGGGTAAGGGCAGTGTTTGTGAAAATTGTATTTGCCCGGCACGAAAGCATGGCATTGGGATTGGTCTTCATTGATGTGTATGGAGCCACTCCGAAAAAGCCATACTCGGGATTGATCGCATATAAGCGCCCGTCTTTTCCGAATTTCATCCAGGCAATATCATCTCCGACACATTCTACTTTCCATCCGGGGATTGTGGGGATCAGCATAGCAAGGTTCGTTTTACCGCATGCACTCGGGAATGCTGCTGCAAAATATTTCTTGATCCCGGCAGGATTTGTAATACCCATTATGAGCATATGCTCGGCCAGCCAACCTTCTCTGCGTGCCATATTGGAAGCAATCCTCAGGGCAAAACATTTCTTCCCCAGAAGCGCATTTCCACCATAACCGCTTCCATACGACCATATCTCATTGGTCTCGGGGAAGTGAGTGATATATTTCTGTTCTATAGGTGCACATGGCCATTTTTTATCTTTTTCTCCAGGCTTAAGAGGTGCCCCGACCGAATGTATACAGGGAACAAAATCTTTATCCCCGAGAACATCCAGGACAGCTTTCCCCATCCTTGTCATGATCCGCATATTAACCACAACATAGGGGGAATCGGTGATCTCGACACCTATATGAGCAATTTCTGAACCAAGCGGGCCCATGCTGAAGGGTATGATATACATTGTTCGGCCTTTCATACAACCTTTATATAAACCCAGCAGGGTATTTTTCATTTCGCGGGGATCACACCAGTTGTTTGACGGACCTGCATCCTCCTGCTTTTCCGAACAGATAAAAGTACGGTTCTCCACACGGGCAACATCACTGGGATCACTCTGGAAATAATAACTTCCAGGACGTTTATCTTCGTTGAGCTTTATGGCACTTCCATTCTTAACCATTATATCAAGCAGCATCTGATTTTCTTTATCAGAACCGTCGCACCAATGTATTTTTTCAGGCTGACAGATTTCAGCCCATTCTTTTACCCATACGATTAATTTCTGGTTATTCGTCATAAAAATTCTTTTAAATATTAAAGATTTATCACCCAACTATCGCTCCAAATATATGAATAGATTCCAGAATTAATACAACCTTAATTTTATTTTATTATGATTTTACTAACAAATTCTTCTGAATCACTAATAATTGTTAATGATTTTAATTAATAATCTCCTATTATTCCAAAATTATGATCAATATGGCTTAAATGATTAATATTTTCTGTACAGATAAATAAAAAAGGGGCGTTATATTCAACGTCCCTTTATATAACAAAATCAGATTCAGTAATTATTTTCCGAATTTGATTGAAGCCTGTGCCGCTGCCAGTCTGGCTATGGGCACCCTGAAAGGTGAGCAGCTTACGTAAGTCAGACCGGCCTTGAAGCAGAATTCAACTGAAGCAGGGTCACCACCCTGTTCACCGCAGATTCCGATCTTCAGATCTGATCTTGTAGCTCTTCCCTTCTGGACAGCCATATTTATAAGCTGACCAACGCCATCCTGGTCAATTGTCTGGAAAGGATCGGCTGCGAGCATCTTATTATCGAGGTATGCATTCATAAATCCGCCGATATCATCACGGCTGAATCCGAATGTCATCTGTGAAAGGTCGTTAGTACCAAATGAGAAGAATTCTGCCGATTTAGCCATACGGTCGGCAAGCAGACAAGCTCTCGGGATCTCGATCATGGTTCCGTATTTGCAATCTATCCTGCTTATGCTGTATTTTTTACAAACTTCTTCGTGGATATTGTCAAAGATTTTCTTTGTAAAATCAAGTTCTGAAACGTCGCATGTTACAGGGACCATCAGTTCCGGTTTCGGGTGTTTACCTTCCTTAACAAGTTCAGCTGTAGCTTCGAACATTGATCTGAGCTGCATTTCGGTAATCTCGGGATAGGTTACTCCAAGACGGACACCGCGGTGACCCATCATCGGGTTTGATTCATGTAATGCTTCTCCGCGTTTTGCCACATCTTCTTTTCTGATGCCGAGAGCTTTTGCCAGTTCTTCCTGTTTTTCTGCTCCCTGTGGAACGAATTCATGAAGCGGCGGATCGAGGAGCCTGAATGTAACTGGCATCCCGTCCATAGCATCAAGGGTGGCTTTCATATTCTCTTTCGAATATGTATAAAGCTCATCAAGGGCTTTCCGTCTTTCAGCTTCAGTAGCACTCAGTATCATTTTCCGTAACAGGAAGAGTGGTTCTTCTGAACCCTTTCCATAGAACATATGTTCGGTGCGGAACAGACCTATACCTTCAGCACCGAAGTCGCGTGCAATTTTTGCATCAGCAGGAGTGTCGGCATTTGTGCGGACTCCCATTTTACGGTACCTGTCAACAAGCGTCATGAATTCCCTGAACCTGGGGTTCTCTGAAGCGTCCATAAGGGTTAATGCACCCGTATAGACAGCTCCTTTTGTCCCGTTGAGTGTAAGGACATCGCCCTCTTTAATTACAATGCTCGATCCGGAAATTTTTGCTGTTTTAGCAGCTACATCGACATGAAGAGCGCTGGCTCCGACAATACAACATTTACCCCAGCCGCGGGCAACAAGAGCTGCGTGGGATGTCATACCACCGCGTGCAGTAAGGATACCTTCCGCAGCACGCATTCCTTCAACGTCTTCAGGGTTGGTCTCTTCGCGGAGAAGAATAACCTTTTCTCCTTTACGGAACCATGCAACGGCATCCTCGGCTGTAAATACAACCTTCCCGACAGCTGCTCCGGGGCCTGCAGGCAGACCCTTGACTAATGCTTTTACTTTGGATTCGGCTTTGGGGTCACAGATCGGGTGAAGAAGTTCATCGAGCTGGGCGGGATCAACACGTAATACTGCCGTTTTTTCATCGATCAGTTTTTCATGAAGCATATCCATTGCCATATTGAGAGCTGCAGTTCCGGTTCTTTTACCTGCACGGCACTGAAGCATATAAAGAACTCCTTCCTGGATTGTGAATTCTATATCGAGCATGTCGTGGAAGGATTTCTCAAGGATATCACGGATATCACATAATTCCTTGTATGTACCCGGCATGGCTTCCTGCATGCTTTTCAGGTGTTTGTTCTGCTCATTCTTCGTTTCATTGTTAAGAGGGCTGGGGGTGCGGATACCTGCAACCACATCTTCTCCCTGTGCATTTACAAGCCATTCGCCATAGAACAGGTTCTCACCTGTGGCAGGATTACGGGTAAAAGCAACACCAGTAGCTGATGTATCTCCCATGTTCCCGAATACCATTGCCTGTACATTCACGGCTGTACCCCAGTCATCAGGAATACCCTCGATGCGGCGGTAGGAAACGGCTTTCTTGCCATTCCAGCTCTTGAAAACAGCCTTGATACCTCCTTCAAGCTGTTCCCTTGCATCATCAGGGAACGGAGTCCCGAGAACCTCTTTTACTTTCTTCTTGAATTCTTCAGCCAGGAATTTAAGATCGTCGGCTGTAAGATCCGTATCCGATTTATATCCTTTATTGTGTTTGTACTGATCGAGCATTTCATCAAGAACCTTACGGATACCTTTACCATCCTGCGGTTCAATTCCCTCAGCTTTTTCCATAACCACATCGGCATACATCATTATAAGCCTGCGGTATGAATCCCATACAAACCTCGGATTATTGGTTTTTTTCAGGAATCCCGGAATGGTTGAGGAACAGAGCCCGACATTGAGGACTGTATCCATCATTCCCGGCATCGATTTGCGTGCACCTGAACGGCAGGAAACAAGAAGAGCGTTTTCAGGATCGCCGTATTTCATGTTCATGGCTTCCTCGGTCAGTTTCATTGCAGACCATACTTCGGGCATAAGATCGGGATGGAGCTGACAGTTATTTTCATAATACTCTGTACAGGCTTCGGTTGTAATTGTAAAACCGGCAGGAACAGGAAGGCCCAGAAGACACATTTCTGCAAGGTTGGCACCTTTGCCACCAAGAAGATTCTTCATATCGGCTTTACCGTCAGCAGTTTTCTTTCCAAAGGAGTAAACTCTTTTTACTTTTGACATACTTGTATAGTTTTGAGATAATTAATTAATGTATTTTCAAAATAGGTGGCAAATTTAATATTTAAAATTGAATTTCAGAAATCCGGAACCTCACTCATTTTTATGCCCTCGGATGAAACATAAGAAGTGTATCTCGAAGGTAACTTCTGTCGATATGAGTATAGATCTCCGTCGTAAGAATCGATTCGTGTCCTAGCATTTCCTGGACCGCTCTCAGATCGGCTCCTCCTTCAATAAGGTGTGTGGCAAATGAGTGCCGGAATGTATGCGGACTGATCTTTTTCCTGATGTCTGACCGGGCAGCCAGATCCTTTATTATTGTAAAGATCATGGCCCTTGTAAGTTTCCTCCCGCGGCGGTTGAGGAAAACAATGTTCTGATCATGGATCTTTACAAGTTTCTTCCGATCTTCCTTATATAGTTCAATCTCTTTCAAAGCTTTCCTGCCTACAGGCACAAGCCTTTGCTTGTTCCCTTTTCCGGTGACGGCCACAAATCCCTCACCATCATGTATATCTGTCAAACGCAATCCTACAAGTTCAGAAACCCTCAGACCACAGCCGTAAAGGGTTTCAATTATTGCTTTATTCCTGTGCCCTTCCGGCCTGCTTAGATCAATTGCAGCTATCATCCTGTCTATCTCTGCAACTGACAGGACTTCAGGTAATTTCAATCCTGTTTTCGGAGATTCTATCAGTGATGCAGGATTCTCACGTATCTCTTCCTCTATAAGAAGAAACCTGAAAAATGATCTTATCCCTGAAATTGTCCTTGCCTGTGTCCTTGCATTCTGATTCCCTGATCCGTACCATGAAAGAAATTCTTTCATATCGGAATAACTTACTTCCGGCGGCATCCTTGTTATTCCCCTCTCAGAGAAATATGTTTCCAGTTTCTGCACGTCGTCAGAATAAGCTTTAATACTGTTCTCCGACAGCGATTTTTCGAGCCGCAGATATGTTTCAAAATCCTTTATGGCCTGTTTCCAGGATAGGCTCATCGACTTAATTGTATTACGGTAGGTGTCACAAATGTAATCACAAAATCAAACATTTTTACTCCCTGCCTGCCATCAGACAGATATTAGCTAACTTTAATTTCTCCAAACTCCAAACTCCAAACTCCAAACT
>CAYPHL010000173.1:0-4182 GCA_964410385.1 uncultured Rikenellaceae bacterium
TGAAATGTTGCATTGTATTGAAAAAACATGTTGAGTTTAGTTCGTATCTTAGCTTTGCTTATTTATAACCTTTGTGCTCTTCGTGTGGACGGGATCACAAAGAGCACCAAGGACTCCAGTAGATTATGAACATTTATGAATTAAACAGATTAGTATCATCAAAAAAATAATTTTTCGGATGAAGAAAATCAGGTATATCCTTTTGCTGCTGGTAATGATATTCGTGACTGCTACCGGCAATTCACAGACTGGCAATGATTTAAAGCTCTGGTATGAGCATGCTGCCTCTTCCTGGGAAGAGGCTCTTCCCATAGGTAACGGAAGGCTGGGGGCAATGATTTTCGGCGGGCCGGCTGTTGACAGGATCCAGTTCAATGAGGAAACCCTGTGGGCAGGTATGCCGCATGATTATTCTCATGAAGGGGCATATAAATCGTTGAAGAATATAAGAGACCTTTTATGGCAGGGCAGGCAGGATGAAGCCGAGGAACTTGCTCTCAGGGAATTTATGAGTATCCCTCTGCGCCAGCAGAAATATCAGCCTTTCGGAGATATACTGCTGAGCTTCCCTGATCATGAGACTGTTACCTCATACCGGAGAGAACTGGATATTTCCAGTGCCGTATGCCGGACTTCTTATATTGCGGGGGATATACCTTTTTCGAGGGAATATATAGCAAGTTATCCTGATAATATTATTGCGGTGAACCTGACTGCAGGCAGGAAAAAAGCGCTGACCTTTGATATAATGCTTAAATCACCTCATGAAGAATTCTCAGTAGTGACAACTGATGACGGCATCATCGAAATGAATGTAGCTGTTAAGGATGGTGTCCTTAAGGGAACAGCCATGGTTAAAGTGAGCGCAGATGGAGGAAGTGTTACCGCAAGGGATAAGGTTCTCCATATTGAAAAGGCAGACCGGGTTGTACTCTGGATTTCTGCCGCAACAAATTTTATTGATCCGAAAGATGTATCAGGCGATCCGGAAGCCAGATGCATCAGATATCTGTCCGATCTCGGCAACAAATCATTTAACCAGGTCAGAAAGACTCATATTGCTGATTATCAGAAATATTTCAACAGATTTTCAATTTTCCTGGGTTCTTCGGACACTGAAAAACTTCCAACAAACCTGAGGATTTCAAGGATTCCTGAAACGATGGATAATTCCCTGGCCGCACTTTATGTCCAGTATGGCCGTTACCTGATGCTTGCTTCAAGCCGCGAGGGTACATATCCGGCCAATCTTCAGGGTATATGGAATGATAAGCTAAATCCTTCCTGGGACAGCAAATACACTGTAAACATAAATACTGAAATGAATTACTGGCCTGTGGAAGTCCTTAATATTGCAGAATGCCATGATGCTCTTTTCAGGATGATAGAAGAGGTTGTTCCTTCAGGCTCTAAGGTTGCCAATGATCATTACAATGCCAGGGGGTGGGTGCTTCATCATAATACCGATCTCTGGAGGGGAGCCGCTCCAATCAATGCTTCTGATCATGGTATATGGGTAAGCGGAAGCGGATGGCTCGCGCATCATTTCTGGGAACATTTTCTTTACAGCCGCGATAAATCCTTTCTTTCCCGGAGAGCCTGGCCTGTGATGAAGAGTGCTGCCAGATTTTATATTGATTTTCTTGTCACTGATCCTGAAACAGGATGGCTGGTTTCTTCACCTTCAAATTCACCGGAGAATGGTGGCCTGGTTTATGGGCCGACAATGGACCATCAGATTATAAAAAGCCTGTTCAGGGCATGTATTGAGGCATCAGCCGTTCTGGGCACTGATAAGACTTTTGCCGATACCCTGCGAGAGATCCTTCCACGGATCGCCCCATACCGGATCGGGAGATTTGGACAGCTTCAGGAATGGATGCATGATACAGATGATCCGGATAACAAACACCGGCATGTCTCACATCTGTGGGGCGTTCACCCGGGAAAGGAGATCAGTTATGATGAAAACCGCGAACTTATGGAAGCGGCAAAGATATCTCTCATAGCCCGTGGTGATGAGGGTACAGGCTGGAGCCTTGCCTGGAAGATAAATTTCTGGGCCAGATTCCTCGACGGCAATCATGCCTGGAAAATGGTAAGGATGCTGCTTAGACCCGCAGGACAGACGAATGCGAAAGCATCGGGAGGTGGCTCTTCGGGTGGAGGTTCTTATCCGAACCTGTTCGATGCCCATCCTCCCTTCCAGATAGATGGAAATTTTGGCGGAGCTGCCGGTATTGCCGAAATGCTGCTTCAAAGTCATCTGTCATCAATCGACATCCTGCCGGCTTTACCATCTGATATACCTGAAGGAAGAATAGAAGGAATACGGGCCAGGGGAGGATTTGAACTCGATTTTGAGTGGAAGCAGGGCAAACTTGTTTTCCTGAAAGTAAGGTCACATGCCGGATTTCCGCTGTCGTTAAGATATGGAAGCAAAACATTTAAATCAGATACCAGAAAAGGACAGGTCCTTAAATTCGACGGAAACCTGAATAAAAATTAACAGGTCCCAGCTATGGTAAGGAATTAAATTTTATTTAACCACAAAGAGCACTAAGTTCACACGAAGAGCACTAAGTTCACACGAAGAGCAGAATGGTTATGAATCATTAAAGTTGAAAGAGAAAAATTCGTAACTTTAAGAAAAAAATAACCTTGAAACCCACACATATTACCTAAACAAACACTTATGTATATAATTTTCAGACATGTGGGTTCCATCAGGCCATTAAAATAAAAAATATATACTGATGAAAAAGATACTTTTATTGCTTCTGACAGTTATTGTCATATTCGGCTGTAAATCACGCAGATCCGGCACAGCGGAAAACAACTCCGATGCTGTCCCCGAAGAGATTATTTCAGGGGAATTCACGATCAGCGGAGCATTTGCCCTTTCACCTCTCATGAAGAAATGGGCAGAAGGATTTATGACTCTTCACCAGGATGTGAAGATAAAGGTCGTTGAAACAGGGACCGGGCAGGGGATAGCCGATCTTATAGATAAAAAGGTTGATCTCGCCATGATCTCACGTCCGCTTACGGATGATGAAAAAGATTCAGGAATATGGCTGATGCCGGTTGCAAAAGATGGTGTTGCGATAATCGTAAATGATAAGAATCCTTATCTGCCGAGGCTGATGAACCAGGGACTGAGCCCTGATGAGATACAGCAACTGTTTACCGGTACTGAAACACCTTCATGGGGATCCTTGCTGGATACTTCCGGGAATGAAAAGCCTGCCGTTTTTATAAGGGCTGACGAATCAGGTGCTTCTGAGGTCCTGGCTGATTTCTGCTACAGAAAAGCTTCCGATCTGAAAGGTGCAGGTGTGACCGGTGATATGGAAATGATCAGTACAGTCGCGGAAAATACTATGGCTATTGGCTATTGTAATCTGTCCTTTGCATTCGAAGCTCCCTCGGGAAAGCGGACGGAGCACATTCAGATATTACCTTTTGATCTCGATTTCGATAATAAAATAGGAAGGACAGAAGCCCCTTTTAAAGACCTTGAGACAGCCCACAGGAGCGTCTGGCTCGGAATATATCCTGAAAACCTCTGCAGGGAACTTACAATCGGATCTCTTGGTACACCCGGAAATACTGCTGTTCTGGCCTTTCTAAGTTATATTATAGGCGATGGCCAGGAGTTTGTTAAGAATATGGGACTATGCGAGCTCAGCAGCGTCCATCTGAGGTACGCACGAGAGAGTTTGAAGCAGAATCCCTGACAGATCTGTTTGTTTTGCAGTTAATACAATCCTGTTTTACTATCTGAAAAGGTTAAGATCCAGTGATCTTGTATTGTTCTTAAATGCAGCTACGAAGGCCTGCGGATAGCCGGCTTTTCTCATGGCAGACTGAAGCGCTTTGGCAGATTCAAGAGATGTGAATTCCCCGGCGGTATAACGGTATTCCTTCAGGTAGTAATATATGTAGACAGGATATGATTTACCGTTAACACTCACTTCCTTCATAGGTTTCTGTGAAACACCGGAAAGGAATTGTATCCTGTAAACGACCACATCCCTGAGTTTTTCCGATACAGGAGTAATGGATTTAACTGTATCTACCCTCAATTTGGGTTGTGATGATGCCATTGCGGCTTTCATTTTTGCAGCTGCTTTTTCAGCTTCAGCGGCTTTGGCTTCATCAGCCAGCTTCCTGGCTTCA
>CAYPHL010000173.1:4282-6559 GCA_964410385.1 uncultured Rikenellaceae bacterium
CTGGCTTCGGCAGCCTTTGCTTCGTCGGCAAGCTTCTTAGCTTCGGCAGCCTTTTCTTTGTCAGTTGTTTTTTTGGTCTCAGCAGCTCTTGTTTTTGCCTCAGCTTCCGCAATCCTTGCCTCTTCGGCCGCTCTTGAAATATCGTCGGCTTTTGCAAGAAGCAGCTTCTGATAGGTAAAAGCAGTATCTGCCAGCGCCCTGGTAATTAATGCAGCCGATATATCTGCCATATTCTTCCCGTCACTTTTTTCTGCACCCGAGATCTTATAAAGCTGTGAGTATCTCTTGTTAACATTATCCATGGAAGAGTAGAAACCTGTTTTCCCGTTTAGCCGGTTCATCGTAAATGCAATATCATCATCCGGAGAATTGATGAGCTTTGTAAGATTCACAGGTTCTTCCCAGTTCTTCCCGTTGTATTTGCTGACAAAAATGTCATATCCTCCGTATCCGGGATGTCCTTTTGAAGAGAAATAGAGATTGTTTGAATTATCCAGGAAGGGATAAAGTTCATCTGATTTTGTATTGATAAGCTTTCCAAGATTCCGGGGTGATGACCATTTTTCACCTTCTTTTCTTGTGAGGAAAAGATCAAGTCCGCCTGCAGATCCTTCCCTGTCCGATGCGAAGATCATCATACTTCCATCAGCCGACAGAGCCGGATGTGTATAGGTAAAATCGCCTGTACAGAAATCCAGCGGAGTTGATGCATCTGTCCAGCTTCCTTTACCATTACGGCCGCCGGAATAGTCCGATACATATATTTTTTCATGTTTTTCCGTCTTATCCTTCCTGGTAAAATACATTTTATCGTAACTGGCGTTAAAGGATATGGCATCACATGGCCATGAGAAACGGAAATCGGGTGAGAAAATTACAGGATCCTTTAGTGAAGTATCCCCGGGAACTGCATAATATGCCTGGACAGTGCCGAATGATACATGCTCAGGTATCATTCTTGAATAATTTTTCGACAGGCCGAGAAAAACAATCCCGTCCCTGAAAAACTGAACACCCGATGAAGGAGCAATTATATCGAGATCGAAAAATGCAATTCTGACAGGAAGATCGACCTGTGGGATCCCTGTGCGGATAAGGCTGTGATTGCCTTTAACAAAACTGACATCTGCTGATGAGAAAAAAATCCCGCAGCACACTATTACAGAACAGAATAATATTGACCTGAAAAATCTTCTCATATCATTAATGAAAAATCCCTTACCACTGGCCTTTCCTGTTACGTGAGGGATGATTTTTTGAAATATTCAAACCTAAAACTATTTCCGCGGTGATCTCCTTCTTGTAAAATGGGGTGTTCCTGGGAAGTTCAAAGAAAGTTCCTATATAGAATCCGGGATATTTAAACTGGAAAAAGAAGGGGATCCTGTCATAGTCGTTAAGATATGATCCCATACAAAAATTCCCGAGATATAATTTAAGTCCGGGATGGATCATGTCACGTAAATCGTCCGAAAGAGTATCGCCGGTATTTGCAATGACCGACGGCTCAATCACTATATTTAACCTTCTGCTGAGGACAACCTTGAACCCTGCGGTGAGGAAAAACTCTCTTGATACCGGGATAGTATCCTTAACGGGTGGTTCAGATAAGATATTTGTTGCTGAAATGCCAGCATAAAAAGACGGATTATAATAATATATGCCTGCATCGATATTTGGCAAAAGTGAATCTCTTTCGGGTTTGACCGGGTCCGTATCCGGATCGCCCGGGAAGTGGCTGTAAATGCCTTTAGCCGCGGCTCCTACTGAAAGGAATGAGATCTTTTCCCTGTCGAGGGGGATATGATAAGCTCCGGAAATACCTATTCCTGCATTCCGGTGTTCTCCGGTAAGATCATTGAAAGCAAAACCTCCTATCCCGAAATTTGAAAATTCCGTGACATTCGAATTGAGGAGCTGACCCCGTCCGCGTTTCTTTAGCCTTGTATTTGCACTGAGAATCTGGGTATATTGATTATTCTGAAGAGCCGCCAGAAGGTCGACAGACAGAAAATCCTTACTCCCTGTAATTGCCGGATTGAGTATGAATGGTGTGAATACCTTATTCGATACCGGGTTTACAGGTGTCTCCTGTGCGGATACTAAAAAAAACGGGATAAACAGAAAAATTAAAAGAAGCGTTTTTTTGCCTTGCATTTATATTTATGAAATTTAGACAGTCCCAAAGACAAAAATACGATGCAAATCTTAATTTGTTTCAAATTCTGATGTTTATTTATAATGTAATCAGATTAATTTATTGACAATTGGCAGATC
>CAYPHL010000174.1:0-6554 GCA_964410385.1 uncultured Rikenellaceae bacterium
TTCACGGCAAAAAGTGAGTATCCGAAAATTTTCTGCATTATCCATGCAATCCAGCCGATCATCGGAGGAACTGTTGCAAATCCGAAATCGGGATGCTGCCCGAGTGAAAAATAAAGGAGTTCATCACGATGATATTCAAGATTGCCGTTAAATACCAGATGGATCACAACGCTGAATATCGCCAGTGCCCAAATAACAGGGTCGTGTTTTTTGAAAAAATAGCCCGGAGTTCTCATTTACCATAACTTACATTAAGAGACTGGCAATAAAGTTAAAAGTTATTAAATAAAAATATAATTCATCATCTTCATAATTCCGGTCAGGAATAAAAAGTTATATTTAACTGTCAATTTACCGGAGCAGAACCCACAAAATAAAGCCATAAAGGTATGAAAATTAAAAATTTATTAGTCTTTTCAATGGTTTCAATGGTTTCTTTATTGTTTTCTTTCCCGGTCATTTCCCAGCAGCTAAAAGAAAATCCTGAACTTGATGCAAAAGTAAAGAGATTCCTTTCGGAAAATTCAAGGCAATGGTACGACATGAATATTCCGGCCTCCGACGGGCAGTTGCTTTATGATATAATTGTAAAGAACGGTTATAAATCTGCTCTTGAGATAGGAACATCTACCGGGCATTCGGGTATCTGGATAGCCTGGGCCCTGAGCAGGACAGGAGGAAAGCTGATAACTATTGATATAGATGAGGGGAGGCACAGCAGGGCTGTTGAAAATTTTAAGAAGGCAGGATTATCGGAATATATAGATGCAAGGCTTGCTGATGCCCATAAGCTTGTGAAAGAACTTAAGGGGCCTTTTGATTTTGTTTTCAGTGATGCAGACAAGGAATGGTATAAGAACTATTTTATTGATATAGATCCGAAGCTGGTTGTCGGCGGGTGTTTCACAGCTCATAATATCTCGGAAAGGGGACGTGGATACGGAGGTTACGGAGGGCAGGGTGAATTTCTGCAGTATGTCAGAAGTCTGAAGAATTATGAGACAACCGTCAATAATGGTGGCGGGGGTGTTTCTGTTAGTTATAAAAGATCCGGAAAATAATCTTTACTCATAATGGCGGGAGAAGAATTACAAAGAAAGCTGGGGCTGTTCCCTGCTACCAATATTGTTGTTGCAAACATGATAGGTGCAGGGATTTTCACAACATCGGGGCTCCTGATGTCTGATCTTCATGATCCGCTTCTGATGCTTGCATTATGGGCCATCGGGGGTTTTATTGCCCTTTGCGGTGCCTTTTCGTATGGTGAGCTCGGGGCTGCCATGCCCGGTGCAGGAGGTGAATATCTTTTCCTCTCAAGATTGTATCATCCGATCTATGGTTTTTTAAGCGGGTGGGTCTCTTTCATGGTAGGATTTTCCGCTCCCATCGCTGCTTCCGCTCTGGGTTTCAGCGAGTATTTCTCCCGGGCATTACCCGGATTCCCGCTCTGGCTTGATAATTCCGGAATAATGGGACCGGAACTGACAAAAAAACTGCTTGCTGTAAGTGTCATCGTAATATTTACCTTCATACATTACAGAGGTATTAAATACGGTGCAAGGATCCAGAATGTCCTCACATTGCTCAAAGTATTGCTGATAGTTGTATTGCTGATCGCCGGATTCGGATCGGGCAAGGGCGATTTTCAGAACTTCAGCGACGGGGATAAAGCCCTGTCGGGGCTCTCAGGGTTTAAGACTGTAGGCCTGTCACTTATGTGGATAATGTTTGCCTACAGTGGCTGGAATGCATCGACATATCTCGGCGCCGAAATAAAAAATCCTTCCCGGACACTTCCACGGTCACTGATCCTGGGAACAGGGATAGTTGTCATTCTCTATCTCGCTATTAATGTCCTGTATGTCTATAGCATCAAACCCGATGAAATGAAAGATGTAATCTCTGTCGGAGGCCTGGCTATGGGGAACCTGTTCGGCAAGCCGGCAGAGATCCTTGTTTCAATGCTTATCGCTTTTGCACTCTTCTCGTCACTCAGCGCTTTCATCATCATTGGCCCGAGAGTATATTACTCGATGGCAAAAGACGGCCTCTTCTTTAAATCGGCTGCAAAGATCCATGAGAAATTCAAGGTACCCTCCAATTCAATCCTTCTCCAATGCCTTATTGCGGTTGTCCTGGCATTCTCCGGCACTTTTGAACAGGTGCTGACCTATATGGGATTCGCCCTTGGGATCTTCCCCATCATGACAGTAATAGGTATCTGGAGGCTCAGAAAGCAGAATCCGCAGGCTATGCGTTTAAAAGGTTTCCCGTTTACCCAGATAATCTATATCACGTCGGGATTGCTTATACTGATCCTGTCTTTCATGGAAAGACCCGTCGAATCATCAGTTGCCCTGCTGACGGTGGCTGCAGGAGTACCGGCATATTTTATTTTCAGAAAGAGAAACGGAAAGATAAACAGCTCCACGGTATGAACAAATATCACTTTTCATACGTTACAGTGTAATAAAATAGTTGCTAATTTTGTAACCGGTGAAAATCAGAAGTTATATATTATCACTAAGCTCTGCAGTTTTTGCTGTTCTGTTTCTTGCTGCAAGCACCGGAATAACAGTAATAATACATGATTGCCCGGTTTGCCATGACTTCTATGTCAGATCCGGAATAATTATTGAGCCTGCCGAGCCTGAGGATGATTGCTGTGAAGCTGCAGAAACGCATTGTTCAACCGAGAAATCAATAACAGTCGAGGGAACCTGCTGCCATTTCAGCATTAGCAATTTCAGACTTAACAATTACACTCCTTCAATTTATAACAACACACCTGCTCTGATTGCTGTTCTTACATACAATCAGAATCTTAATATTTTTGAATTCCCGGAACCTCCGGCCAATATTCCTGAGGAATTTCATAATAAGCACGGAGGACGTTTTATTTCGACATATAACCACCAGCTGATCTCCTGATATTCATCCTTTTCTGAATCAGACTTATAGCATCTGCCACTGCGGCAGACTGCTCATATTATTACTTAAATTAATTCTGAAAGGATGAATACACCATTTTTAAAATTATTAATAATACTGCTGTTAATACCCGCTGTCCTGACCGGACAGAAAAAGCTTGAAGGGAAGATCTTCGATTCAGACTCCGGAGATGAAGCCGGTCTTCCCGGCGCAAATATAGTCTGGGCCGGAACAACTGTCGGCACCACTACAAATGCAGCAGGGTACTTCAGCATAAAACGGGTGAAAGAAACCGACAGGCTTGTAATAAGCTTTGTAGGATATAAAACCGATACAGTTTCCGTAAGTCCTGATGAAGAATACTTCAAACACAGTCTCAGTCAGGGAAAGGAAATCGGAGAAGTCTTTATTTACGGAAGAGCTTCAGGCACCTATATAGACCGTATCGATCCTGTACTGACAGTCAATATAACGGGCGCTGAGCTGTGCAAGGCGGCATGTTGTAATCTCTCGGAAAGTTTTGAGACAAATGCATCGGTTGATGTCAACTATTCGGACGCATCGACCGGTGCAAAACAGATCCAGCTTCTCGGCCTTGCGGGTACATATACACAGATCCTTACTGAAAATATCCCTGCAGTATATGGACTGAATTCTGCATACGGACTGAATTTTATCCCGGGCCCGTGGATGGAATCGATCCAGATATCAAAAGGAACATCTTCTGTAAGAAACGGTTATGAATCCATGGCCGGGCAGATAAATGTTGAATACAAAAAACCGAGGACAAGCGAGAAAGCCTATTTCAACGCATTCATTAGTGATGCAGGAAGGCAGGAGGCAAATGCAAATGCATCGCTTCTTCTAAACGAACACTTAAGTACAATGATCCTGGCACACGGCGAGATACAGAACAGCAACAATGACCATAATCATGATGGTTTCAGGGATGAACCTGATATAAGACAGTATAATCTGTTCAACAGATGGGATTACATGACTGAGAATTTTACAGTCAGAGCAGGTTTCAAAGCTCTTGGCGAAGAGAGGATCGGTGGTCAGTTCAGTTATAATCCGTCTGATGAAGATACCTGGAATAACGGGTTCGGTATTAACATAAACACCAGAAGGTATGAGGGGTTCACCAAAGTCGGGGGTGTTTTCGGCAGGGAAGGGAGCATGACAGCCGGCTGGATACAGAATATTGCATATCATGATCAGAAATCTGATTTCGGTACAAGAAGTTATGACGGGATACAGAAAACATATTATTCCAATATCCTTTACCAGTGGAATCCCGGACTGAGCAGGCACAATATCGATGCCGGCTTCAGCTATAAATATGATCTGTATGATGAGAAGCTGGGGGCGATTATCCTCGGCAGGAAAGAATCCGTACCGGGAGTTTTTGCCCAATATACTTATACCGACAGTGCAAAAATGACATTTATAGCAGGCATAAGGACAGATTTTCATAATCTCTACGGAACGCTTATAACACCAAGGGTTCACCTGAGATATGTAATTAATCCGGTTCTGACACTGCGTGCTTCAGCCGGTAAAGGTTACCGCTCGGGCAATATCCTGGCAGAGAACTCTTTTCTGCTTGCCAGCAGCAGGGAAATGATAATAGAAGATGATCCTGACATTGAAGAAGCCTGGAATACCGGTATCAGTCTTTCAGCAAATATCCCCATGGCAGGTAAAACCCTGAGATTATCCGGTGAAGTATACCGGACGAATTTCATCAACCAGATCATCATTGACATGGATGCCAGTACAGATGAAGTCCGGTTTTACAACCTTGACGGAAAATCATATTCGAATGTCATTCAGTTTGAGGCTTCGTCAACACTCTTTGAAGGATTTGATCTTCTCGCTGCATGGCGCTGGAACGATGTAAGAATGACTATTGACGGTTTACTCAGGGAAAAACCGCTGACAGGCAGGTACAAGGGATTACTCACCGCTTCGTGGCTTACCCATCTCCGGAAATGGCAGTTCGATTATACCTTCCAGCTTAACGGTCCCGGAAGAGTACCTTCCACCCTCTCTAATCCTGAAGAGTACAGGCGGGATGAAACATTTGATCCTTATGTGATCATGAACGCACAAATAACAAGGAACTTCAGGAAATGGAACATTTATGTCGGTTCCGAGAATCTTACAGGTTTCATGCAGCATCATCCGATTATTGCCTCAGATGATCCGTTCGGGGAGTATTTTGATTCAGGACTGATCTGGGGCCCGGTGCATGGCAGAAAAATATACGCCGGAATAAGAATATTTTTTAACAGGGATGTATAACAATTTTATAAACATTTAAATCAAACTAATATGAAAACAATTAAAAAACTTGTTCTTGCAATTCTGATTGCTTCTGTTCCTGTACTCATCTCAGCTCAGGATAAAAGCAAGGAAACTGAAACAGTAAAGTATTCCACTTCAATTGATTGTGCAAATTGTGTCAATAAGATCATGACCAATCTTCCTCATGAAAAGGGGATTAAAGATGTTAAGTGCGATCTTCCGTCAAAAACTGTTACTGTAACTTACGTGAAGGATAAAAATAATTCCGAACAGATCCAGAAAGCTATTGAAAAGCTTGGCTATACAGCTAAGGAGATAACAACAGAAAGCCCTGCAAAGAAGAATTAGTTCTCCTCTTTTTAAATTCTCTGTGGAACTCTGTGTAAATCTCTGTCTACCTCTGTGTAATTTTCTTTATTTAAGAACTTACACTGAGTTCCACAGAGGGGACACAGAGGGACACAGAGATATTCTAGAGGCCGGCAAGGTCGCGGATTACGACTGAAGCACATGCTATTCCGAATGCTGCCGGAACATATGATATTGTTCCGACTACTGATGCTTTATTTTGTTCACCGCTTACAGGTTTAATTTTTGCCTTGTCAATTGTTTCAGGCGACCACACTGCCCTGAAACCTTCCCTGACCCCGAGCCTGTGAAGTCTTTTCCGCAGGATACGGGCAAGTGGACAGTCTGTTGTTTCAGAGATATCTGTAACCCGGATTTTTAACGGATCAGTTTTACCTCCCGATCCCATTGAACTGACTAAAGGGTATTTCCTCTGCATAGTATGCCAGATCAGAAATATCTTGGGAGAAAGGGTATCAATGGCATCAACAACATAATCATACCCATAATCAAGTATTTCAATCATCCTGTCATCCTTAATATTTTCATTGATGACAGTCAGTTTTAAATCCGGGTTAATATCCTGAAGCCTTTCTCCCATCAATACGGCTTTCGGTTTGCCTATGCTGCTATTTAATGCAAGGAGCTGCCTGTTAAGGTTTGAGAGATGTACCTGATCACCGTCAACAATAGTCATTGAGCCTATTCCCGACCTGCAGATCATTTCGGCTGCATATGAGCCGACACCGCCAAGACCGACAACAAGGACTTTCGAATTTTGAAGCTTGGTCAGACCCTGTGTTCCGATAAGCATTTCTGTTCTTTCAAGCCAGTTATGGACCATATTACCTCTCTGTTTAACCACGAAGTGTACCACCTTAGAGAACTCAGGAACATCAACTATAATAACTCCTGCCCTTCTTGCCACCCCTTACCCCCAGGGGGGCGCTCAGACTCAAAAGTCC
>CAYPHL010000175.1:0-6551 GCA_964410385.1 uncultured Rikenellaceae bacterium
CTAAATAATGCTGATAATCAAAAAATTAAGGACAAAGATCCTGTTGTATACAAATCTTTATTACCAGCTGCGTCGATAAATAATATCCTAGAAAGTGCAATTTGCCCTCCAAATTCGCTTGATTTATCCTTTGATGAATTCTTAAATCAAAGGATTACTAAATTGATTGAAAATGTTAATAAATTAATTGAATAACAACCACTAAGGAACAGCATAATTAATAAGCTAATCGCAGTTACTGCATATCCAATCTCCAATTCCTTATTCATTCATAATCCAGAATATCAATTATATAACATACTTCAAACATTCGATTCAAGACCATTTATAGCCCACTGGAGACACGATCTATTATGGATTAGTATTACTATCGGATGAAGGATAGAATGCCTTATGTCGCTTTATTTCAGTCAAATACAACATTTAACCTATTGAGTATAATCCATAACTAACTCTATATCAGTATAATCAATACAAATACAACTTGGGACTTTAGAACCAGGTTTTTTTATGATTTTATTTGAAGGCTCAGTATAGTCCGGAATGAATAAGACAGCATCCCTTGTCTGTATTCCTTAGATGTGCTGTCTGGGAATAGTGAGAAATATCTCGCTGCTTTCAAACAAGTGGATGCCACCTGATCAAATTTCTGAAATCTTCCAGAATTATGCAAATAAATCTAACCAGATAATTTAAGTTTGTAAAACACATTTTAATTATTTACTCAATCTGCCATCCCAAAATCCCTCATTAACCTAATCCCGAGTACCAGGGTAAGATACACTAAACCACTAATTTGTTTCAGCTATGTTTCAGTAGTTACAAATAAAAAACCCTTGATATTGCTATTTATCAGGGGTTTTAGTATCTGAAAAAGTACCCGGAGCCGGGATCGAACCGGCACAGCATCGCTGCCACTGGTGTTTGAGACCAGCGCGTCTACCTATTCCGCCATCCGGGCGGGTATTCAATATGCGAAAATAGAAATAAATATTTAAAAACTTACACAGAGTTACACAGAGTCCCACAGAGAGCCACAGAGAAAATACAATATTAGCCCCCGTGGTGTGGGGGTTATTTTAGCTTCAGCAGTTCCACTTTCCTGAATTCAACAGGGTGGCTCTCGGCCTGGAGACAAATATATCCTTCCTTCAGAAGGGTACCATCCGGAACAGGATAATCAGCAGGTTTGTTTGTACCACCTACCTGGGGCTTCGAATATGTAAGAACCGTATCTCCCTCAACAATATGATGAATTATACTGTCACCGTAAACTACCAGTTCGGCAGTAACCCAGACATCTCCGTGATAGGTCTTCGAAGTTGAATTATTGCAATGATTCGTAATAAGGGTATCATTCATTACTATATGTGTCCCTGGAGTACAAACATTCAGAGTAGACCGGGGATCAGTTCCGTTACCTCCGAGAAACTGGGCTTCAATTGAAACCGGGAAATCCTGGTCGACCAGCATCGATTCGGGCGACTGTGAATGCAACATTACTCCGCTGTTCCGGAATGCCCATCCCTGACCGCCGGGAACCTGATCGCCAACAAACCTGTACTCGATCCTGAGCTTATATTTTGAAAATGGTTCTTTATAGAAAATATGTCCGTACTCGGCATTGAATTTTTCATATTCATCGTACCTCACCACCATGGCTCCGTTTTCTACCCTGAAAGTATTTTTGTAATTCACATTTACGGGAGAACCTTTTATCTTAATTGTCCATCCGCTAAGGTCTTTGCCATTGAAAAGCTGTATCCATTCCTCTTTTTCAGCCTTATTCGTTCTGGTTCCGCAGGATGCTACGATCAGAAGCAATACAATTAAAATGATTGATTTTCTCATGGATGAAATTTGATTTATTATTTTTTTTAATTAACCACGGAGTTCGCGGAGTTTTCACGGAGTTACACGGTTCAGACAGCCGCTGAGCCTTTGTGCCGTTGAACCGTTGCGCCTGTCATTTCCCTGATCGTCCTTTCGATACCTTCAGCATCGTAACCACACTCCCTGTACAACTCTTCCTGTGTACCCTGTTCGACAAAATAATCAGGTATCCCCAGCCGTCTTATTTCGGCAATATAATGATTGTCGCACATGAATTCAATTACAGCGCTTCCGAATCCTCCTTTCAGAACACCATCTTCGACAGTAATTATCTTTTTGAATTTTTTAAATACAGAATGAAGCGCTTCGGTATCCAGGGGCGAAACAAAGCGCATATCCCAGTGGGTTACGTAAATTGATTCAACGGATAGTTTCTTAACCACTTCAGCGACATCATTCCCCGTATGACCAATTGATAATACGGCAATATCATCGCCGTCGCTCAGAAGCCGGGCTTTCCCTACAGGTATCTCAGTGAAGGGTTTTTGCCAGTCTGCAATAATTCCGGATCCTCTCGGATACCTGATGGAGAAAGGGCCTCCGGTTTTATCGAGCTGGGCTGTGTACATCAGATTCCTGAGTTCCACGGCATCCATTGGTGCTGATACAATTATATTGGGGATCGACCGCATGAAAGCAATGTCAAAAAATCCGTGATGTGTTGCTCCGTCAGATCCTACCAGTCCCCCCCGGTCGATACAGAATACTACATGAAGGTTCTGCAGGGCTACATCATGGATGACCTGATCGTATGCTCTCTGGATAAATGATGAATAAATATTGCAGAACGGGATCAATCCCTGGGTGGCCAGTCCGGCCGAGAAGGTCACTGCATGCTGTTCTGCAATGCCCACATCGAAGGTCCGGTCAGGCATTTCCTTCATCATTATGCAGAGGGAGCATCCCGAAGGCATGGCAGGAGTAATGCCGACAATTTTTTCATTCATCCTTGCCAGTTCGAGTATTGTTTTCCCGAAAACCTCCTGGAAAGGCGGAGGGGCATCTTTTTTTGTCGTATTGATTATCTCCCCGGTCTGTTTGTCAAATTTTCCCGGAGCATGGAATTCTGTCTGCCTTTCTTCAGCCTGTTTGAATCCTTTTCCTTTTATTGTAAGGCAATGCAGAAGCTTTGGGCCCTTTATCCTTTTGAGATCCTCAAGGACTTTTGTGAGGTGAAGTACATCGTGACCGTCGATCGGGCCGAAGTACCTGAAGTTCATTCCCTCGAAAAGGTTGCTCTTGTCGAGTATTGTACTTTTAAATCCTGCCTCAAGCTGGGCAGCCAGGGTTCTTGCATTGGGGCCAAGCTTTCCGGCACGGCCCAGGAAGTTCCAGACCTTATCCTTGAATTTGTTATAGGTACCGCTTGTTGTTATATCGAGAAGATATTCCTTAAGGGCTCCGACATTGGGATCGATAGCCATATTGTTATCGTTTAGGATAACGAGGAGGTTGGATTTTGCAATTCCTGCGTTATTGAGCCCTTCAAAGGCTTCTCCGGCGGTCATTGCGCCGTCGCCGATCACAGCAACCACGTGCCGGTTCTCTCCCTTACGGTGTGCTGCCACTGCCATACCCAGTGCTGCCGAAATGGAAGTAGATGAATGTCCGGTGCCGAAGGCATCATATTCACTTTCCTTTATCTTCGGGAAGCCGCTGATCCCTTTGTATTTCCTGTTTGTAGGGAACCTGTCGCGGCGGCCTGTAAGGATCTTATGACCATAAGCCTGGTGACCGACATCCCAGATTATTTTATCATACGGGGTATTGAAGACATAATGGAGAGCAACCGTCAGCTCCACCACACCAAGGCTTGCACCGAAGTGGCCGGGGTTATTGCTTACTTCATCAATTATGAACTGCCTGAGCTCCGAACTTACCTTAATAAGGTCGGCCGGCTCAAGCTTCCTGAGATCTTCAGGAGATGATAACTTGAATAACAGGCTTTCACCCGGATTCATTTAAACAACATTTTAGGCAGCAAATATAACAATTATTATTCGGCAGTGTTTGCTCAGGCATAAACCGGATTTTCTTAATTTTGCCCTGTCTGTATTATTTGAGCAACAATATTTGATTGAAAAAAAGAGTTTTATTCATAAAATCATTTGAGATATGACCAGAAAGCTTATCATTCCACTGTTGGTGATATTTGTCATGTCAGCAACCTCATGTGTTACCGGGAAGAAACACAGGACACTTCAGGAAACAAGCAGGCAGTTCATGGATGAGAGAGATAATCTCAAAAGTGCAAATATTGCCCTTGAAATGGCCAACCGTGAGCTTGAATCAAAAATGACAATGACAGAGCAGGAGATCAATAAAATAAAAGAGGAGATTGTAAAGGCTAATAATGAGAAAGATAAGGCTGTGGAAAATTATAATACAATCTCAGGAAGGTATAATGATCTTCAGAATGCCCAGGAGGAGCTTATCAGGGGAAATGTAAAAGAGACTCAGAAGCTGCTTACGGAGTTACAGGCCGCACAGGAGAACCTGAAGAACAAGGAAGACATGCTCAGACAGCTTGAGCAGACGCTTGATACCAAGAAAGCATCGCTTGACGAACTTACATATGAGCTTGAAAAACGGAATGCCCGGCTCGTTGAGCTTGAGAAGATTCTGGATACACAGAAGAGAATTGCACAGGATCTTAAGAACAAGGTATCGGAGGCCCTGCTGGGATTTGAAAACAACGGACTTACCGTTTCCCAGAAGAACGGGAAAGTATATGTTTCTCTTGATGAACAGCTCCTTTTCAGATCAGGAAGCTGGGAAATTGATGCCAACGGACGAAATGCACTGAGAAAGCTCTCTGCAGTTCTCGAAAGAAATCCCGGTATCCAGATAACCATTGAAGGTCATACAGATAATGTTCCGTATAACTCCGGAGGAAGCCTTCTGAGAGATAACTGGGATCTGAGCGTAAAAAGGGCCACAACGGTGGTAAGAGTTTTGCTTGAAAGTTCAAAGATCGATCCGGAGAGACTTACAGCTGCAGGACATGGCGAATTCATGCCGGTAGATCCGGGAAATACATCAGATGCCCGCCAGAAGAACAGAAGGACCGAAGTGGTACTTACTCCTGATCTAACGGAGCTATACAGACTGATCGATAAATACTGATTTTGATTTAAGAACATAGCCTGATCTACCTCCAAACCCCCTGGGGGCTTTATAAGTATCAGTAGTTCAATAAGTCCTCCCTGGGGAGTTAAGTGTAAGACGAAAAAGGATGTTATTCACTCAGTCTCTGAAGTCATCGGTAATAAATTATTCTCAGAAATCCTTCTGATCAGAAAATTCCAGCATTTTTACCTTCATGTTCTTTAAAGCCTGAAGCAGATTTTCTTCAGGCCTGAGGAAATCCTGGTTCTCCCAGAAATCCGGGTCATAGCTCGTAATAGTTCTGGAAAATACCGAATGGATCGGTGCAAGCTCTTCCCTGTCGAACCTGCTGACATTTTCAGTGCTCAGACCGGTTATTGCCAGTTCAAAAAAGACATTGAACTGACTGTTAAAGAGCTTTCTTTTCTGTTTTGAAGTGAAAACCAGATCACCCCTTACATGATTGAGGAAATATCTGTTATTGAACTTACGGTAGCTTACTGAATATTTAACAGTCTGGGGCCAGGTATCAAAGCCTCGCGAAGAGCTTGAGATAAATGAACTTTTCATTTTGCTGATATACTTCGGATGGAGCTCGAAATCGGCATGCAGAATGGCAAAGTCATCAGTATTGATATATAAGGATCCCCTGTAAAGAGGAAGATCAACACCTTCGCGCTGTTCGAAGTCGATCACATAGGCTGCTTCCTCATCCAAAGTAACAATGTCGCTGATTATATATTTATATTCAGGCATACTTTCCCGTGAGATGAAATCAAAGATATTTCTCACCCCATCAAGCTCGAGACAGGTGCTTAATCCGGCTTTCAGTCTTACCGCGAGTGTATCTGTTCTGTCGACATTTTCAATTTTGCGGCTTTTGAATATTTTTATCTGATCACCATAAAGAGAGCCGGTATAAGGGCTTTTATAAATACTCAGGATGGCTTCAGAATAGTTCTGGAGCTCCTGTTTTTTAATAACTCCCTCGCGGTAAAATCCTGTGAGGAAGGCAGGAGTATTGCCATAGTTCCTTGAGATAGCCGAGGTTGCTTTATAAATAATTTCCTGAGGAACTTGTGTCCTTATAATTATTTCGGGAATAGAGATAAACTCTCTTCTCATTCTTATCGTGAAATTATTTCCCAGGGTCTTCTCTACCGGGATCTCCCTTCCCAGATATCCCAGATAAGATATCATTAATGTGTCTTCAGACCATTCGGGCAGTATTTTCAGCCCGAATTCACCGCTTGCGTTTGTAACGGTCCCTTTCCCGGTATTCTTTAATCCGATTGTGGCAAAGGGTAATGGTTCGTCAGATTCCGAATCGATTATGACACCGGTTATATACTCTGCTTTTCCCGGGACAATTGAATCAGTTTTTTCAGCTGCCGGAAGCAGTGCTCTTGAAATGATTATATACTTATCGATTATTGTATAGGCAAGGGAATCATTTCCAAGTATCGAATCAAGTATGGCATCCAGTTTTGTATCTCTGAATGACATATTGATTTTCTTTTCCTGGTCGACAAGGCGGCTGTCGTATGTAA
>CAYPHL010000176.1:0-6528 GCA_964410385.1 uncultured Rikenellaceae bacterium
TTATCTCCTTCTCATCAACCGGCTGGGAGAACCTGTTGAATCTTGCATAGTTAGGAATGGCAATAAGGGGCGTTCCGTCTGCCCAGTTCCCTTTGATTGTCATTACCCCTCCAAGAAGATCTCCTCTCCATTCTGCCTTTAGCGGACCGGTACCGATATATTTATCTAAATCCGGCTGATCGGCTTTTTCGACATTGTAGATAAGAGGACCATAACGAAGTGCGATACGGCCCCTGTCAGCTGCAATTCTTTCATCAGCAGTGATTGTCTGAACTTCCATTGGCATTTCAAAATCGATAACATCGCCTTCCTTCCATTTGCGTTTTATTTCAGCATAGCCCCTGTTCATTTTTATCACTACCGGTTTGCCGTTGACAGAAAGTGATTTTAATCCGCTTACAAGTGGTGAATGTTTATAAAGGGTACTGGTCGTCCGGTCAGGTACACGTACAAATACTGTAAACTCTTTCTTCTTCTCCGGATTTACAGTTATTGAGACTTTTCCACCCCGGGGATAATCAGTACGCTGAATCATTTCAACATTGGTCCCGGCAACTTTTTCAACATTTATTCTGCTTCCGATAAAAAGATTAATATAAATTCCTTCCTTCCCCCTCACGTAAGTCCAGGTAGGTATCATAAGCAGTGTCCGTGGTATATTGCCTACACAGCAGGGGCATACATGCCAGGGGTAGCGGGCAACTGATTCAACAAGCGGATTATCGTAATAGAAATTTTTGCCTTCCAGGTCAAGTGAGCCGAGTAATGCATTATATATTGTTTCCTCGTAAAGGTCGGCGTATTTTGCATCATGATAAGCCAGGTTCATCTTATACTGGAAGAAGATCAGTCCGCAACTTGAGCAGGCCTCACAATATGCCCTGTTCCCAAGGGAATAGTCCGGGCCGAATCCTTCCGAAGTTTCTCCGCTTCCTACACCACCTGTAACATAGTATTTTTTATTCACAAGGTTGTCCCACAGCGACATTACAGCGCTCTGATAATCAACATCACCTGTTTCGGCTGCAACATCAGCCATTGCTGAATAGTTGTAAACAGCTCTTACCGCATGACCTACCGCTTCATATTGTTGTTGGACGGGCACATGGCTCTGATCATATTCACTCCCGTCACGCCGGCAGTCAAGAAGAAATTTTGCCAGGTTAATGTAGCTGTCTCCATTACCATTCCCTTCCATATCATTTACAAAGCGACCGAACCTGACCAGCGCCTGCTCCATTTCCTGGTGTCCATCATACCACTCTTTCTTGCCAGGACCGATGTTTGCCACCCAGCAATCGGCGAGCTTCTTTGCAGCGTCATATAAGCGTCTGTCCCTGCCCTCAGTCAGAGTATAATGGTTGATTGCCGATTCGATGAAATAGCCTGCCACATAGCCCTCATGATTTCCTCTTGCAGGCGGATCCCACTTTGCCTTCCACCTTGAGGTATCGCGAAGGGTGAATGCCGTCTGAAGGTATCCGTCAGGTTCCTGGGCTGCCAGGACAACAGGTATCCATTTTTCAAGAGTGGCTTTCATCTTTTCCTGGGCAGCAATTATCTCCTTATCCCCTTGAGGATCGATCATTAATGCAATGCTCATAGATTCGATTGTCTGATGGACCCATGCATTCGAAAATACATATCCTTTATGACGTCCGTGAGATTCTCCCCTCAGGGCTTTTCCGGCTTCAATGAAATTATCCAGTCCGCCGGGACCGAGTGTCAGGTCATCGCGGTTTATCTGATCGATGCACCATGGGATCCAGTTTACAATTATGGCTTTTGCCCTGGCGTTCCACAGCGGATTGTCGATACTGTAAGGCTTTGTATACACAACATCAAGCCGTTCAGGCTGAGGCGGCTGCTGAACCTTAACAGTCAGGTCAGAAGAAGATGTCAGATCGCCTTCCTGCACTTTAAACTGAAGAATATATTCTCCTGTATTGCTGAACGTTGCACTGGTCTCAAGTTTCCCTGCATCAACGAAAACAACATTTCCCGGTCCGGACTTTTTACTCCACATAACCTTATCTATAGGTGTTACAGATCTTACCTTTCCCGAAAGGTATGTTTTCCCGGCAGGCATAACCGATCTGTTGGCTCCTGCTGAAACAACAGGCGGATGATCAGGCGATCCCGGAACCTGGAAGACCATCCATTCCTGTATTGCCATAGGAAATCTGTCGGCTGAATCAGCTTCAAGTCTGAGAATGCTTGTCCTGACAGCATCGAACCCGGTACGGTTATATTCACCATTCCTTAATTCAAGGCCTGATGGATTCTTAACCGGCACAAAGCCGTTTCCGTCCCAGTATTTTATCCTGTAAGCATGAGGGAACCTCAGACTGTTTTCAAAGTTCCACCAGAAAACTGCAATCCCGTTGGTCACCACAGGCTGTGTCCATTCATACTGGATCCATTGTGTGGCCGGACGTTGTTGCGATCTGCCTCCTCCGGCCCTCAAGGCTCCGCCTCTGGGAATAAGCCCGTCGTTAAGGGACCCGGGTGCAACACCGTATCTTACCGAAGTTGATGCAGATGCAACGACGGCCAGGTTCTTGCCAACCAGTTGGGAGTCCGCTTTCTGAAACGGAATCCAGGAGATCAGTATCAGAAAAAGAAAAGAGGTAAATCCCGAAAATGCTGATTTCATAAGCCAGAATATTTATACAGGTTTTTTCAGTACACTAAGATACTTTTTTTATCAGAATAATCTCAGTAACCCCGGGTTATAAGAGTTAAAAATGCCGCAAGGTCAGTCAGAATTTAATAAGCTCATTTATTGTCCATAAGTAGATCCGAAAGCATTCTGTTTTTCTTAGTATCTTTGGTGAAATATCTAAAAGCTATGAACAAACAGCATATTCAACTGAAATTCCCACTTAGTGTCGACCAATTGATCGACATTGTGCATCAGCTTTCCCCAAAATAAAAGCAGAAGCTTAGTAATGTATTATGGGAAGAGACCAGAGAAGAAGAAGTATTTATTCCGGAAGATCATAATAAAACTGTAAGGCAAAGATTAAAACGGATGGAAGAGAGTCCGGAGACCAACTTTAGCTGGGAAGATATTGAGTGTAAAATAAAGCTATAAAATGGGCTTTAGTTTAGAACCCGGACAGGCCGGATTTTCTAAAAACAAATGAACTATAGTCAGATTTTATGGTAGTTATATGCTTACTTTATCTTATTTATTATTTTATTTCCCCCAGTCATTCAAAGTTTCCACAAAAAAATCTTTATCATATTTAGATTGACTTCAAAATTTAAAAAACTGTAGCCAAAACCATTATCATCTGCCCATTTTTTTTATTGAATCTTTGAATCAAAAAAAGGAGGGTAAATTTAATCGATAATAATTCCTTTTTTTGTACCATAGCAAGGTAAAAAAGCAAAGGCATCTATTTCTTTATCATCGATATACACTGTATCTGGCATAATTATTTTAAAGCCTATTTCTTTCGATGCTTTAAACCAAATAGCACGTGTTGCTTCAATCTCTTGAATCCAATCTTCCATCAATCTTTGATTTAAATAGTACCTCTACTCCCAGATGGCGTTTGATAATTAATATGACTATAAGTGTATGGATTGGGGAAAGAATAATTCCCTCTTTTTCCTTCCCTCTTCCCGTTCCATTTCCTCATCTTTCTTTTTCTCTTTTCTTTCCTGAACCTGAGTTGTAATACTAAACTGAGAAATAATACTTCTCATGAACTCAGGTATTTCATATTTATTATATGTTGTATAACCTTTTGCAGTTTCAGTCCACATACCTGTAGGATCAATGTTCGTAACAAGATTGTTTAAACCATAATGATATGGGGATATTTCTTCAGTATTTTCTGCAAGTAGATCTGCTGCGGTGAACCTCCCAATTTGCGGATCATAATAACGGCTTGAGTAATTGTAAAGGTCAAGATTCACGCCACCAAGAAGGTTATTCTGGAGTTCTTTTCCGTTGAAGAGGTATCTGTTGTCACTTGTTGCCGTCGTCTGAGGCTTATGAAGCATCCCGAAAGTATAATAATCATCCTGCTGCACAATAACTGCTGTTGTTGATGGCACATTAAATGATACTCTTGTACTGCCAAGGTGATCCTTCCTGAAGTACTCGTAAGTATATGTTCCTGCTGAATTTGTTGCCATTCCCTCCTGAGTGAGAATGTATTTCACCGTTATCCCGTTTGCTGTACCGTCTAATGTGTAAACATAGTTCCCTAAGTACAGAAGTGATGTCCCTGTTGAAAGCCTCTGTTTCAGCTTCTCTTCTGCCGAAGTATAAACATATTCTATCTTGTTTGCCGACGTAATTGTGTCACTGATCCTTGCAGGAAGATTCAGGTAATTGTACACGGTTTTCATCCTCTTGTTCCTGTCGAGCCACATATTACATTTCTTAATATTGAAGTTGCTGTCCTGTTTACCTGAACATAAATAAAACTATATCCCTTCGCAGACGAGCCCGAAATGCCGTTCTTCCTCTTTATACAACAGGAAATACCGATGCTCTTTTTTTTATCCTATTTTTTTCAATGCTTTTTGTGCTTCCTTTCTTATTATAGGCATTGGATGATTTAATAATTCTGTAATCTTATTTTTAGCTTTTTTAGATCTTAAAGTTCCTAAAGCTTTCAAAGCATGGGCAGTAACTTCATCATCACTTAATAAATCTATTAATGTTAATTCGGCTTTTTCTGATTTTACTTTTCCTAATGCAACTACAAACATTTGACGGGACATGCCGTTTTCTTTATTGCTAACGATTTTTAGAACGCTTTCTAACTCATTTTCAGTTATGACTACTTCAATCGTGTTTCCAATAATCCAACGTAAGAGCATTTTATCTTTTGGTAATTTATAATACTCCTCTAATAATACTGAACCAGCCATGCCACGAGCTTCTTTTACTGCTAATGCACGGATAACTCCTTCTTTAACTCCATCATGAGTCAACCCTTCTTTTAATAAGTTAATCAATATCGGTATTGCTTCAGGATAAGGTTCTTTTGTATTTACTAAATCATAAATATCATTAACATATATTCCAACCGTTTGTAATTCTTTTTTAATTCTTTCTATATCTTTTATCATATTTTTATGGTATGTGTCTTACAATTATACTTCCTTGATTAATCAAATTCTGCAAAGGTCCAGACAACGTTGTGGTAGGTCGTATATATAAAATAAATTGCCGTTCAGTCTGCTGTGAGAACAAATGAAAGTCAGTCAGTTGCCTTGTTAAACTAAGGTTATTAACATTTTTAACTTCTAATAATGTTGTAGAAGTCAGTTGTTCAGGAATTCGATAATTAGCAGTTCCCGTTAAGGATGGTATTCTTGTTTTGGGGCCAACAACGCCAACCGCTTCTTCTCCAGCAGTTCCTAAGCTTCTGGCAAGATTGGCACTTCCCTTAGCGGCTTGTGCTCCTTTAGATGATATGCCTAGTTTAGCAAATTTTGCAAATTCACTGGGGCCTGGAATGAATAATTCAAAAATTGCAGAAATAAGAAAAAAGTTTGGATGTTCCGCCCAAAACTTTTCTGCATCTTCTTTCGTTACTTTTGGTCTATCCTTTTTAGGTTTATCCCCTTTAGTAATGTCTTGTGGTATTCCAGATTCTTCCCAAATACGATCTCTTTCATCATCTGGAAGGTTCTTAAAATAATCACTCAACTCTTCCTCAGTCATATTATCATGAAGACGGCTACGGTCCATTTGGTCATAGCCAGGTAAAGAATTAAAATAAAATAAATCATTTCTTTTTTCTTTTCCCGGATCACCAGGCATGAGATCCGGCCAAATTCCATCAGGATCTATAAATACGATAGGATTATTGTAGCAATATGAATATGGGCTCCATCTTCTTGAGATTTCAGCCAGAGGATCAGGAGTTGTCCATCTTCCTATTTGAGGATCGTACATCCTTGCCCCGTAATCGTATAGATCCAGGTTCATTCCTCCCAGCAAGTTGTTCTGAAATTCCTTCCCGTTATAGAGGTATCTGTTATCGCTTGTTGCCGTCGTCTGAGGCTTATGAATCATTCCGAAAGGATAATAATCATCCTGCTGCACAATAACTGCTGTTGTTGAAGGCACATTAAATGATACTCTTGTACTGCCAAGGTGATCCTTCATGAAGTACTCGTAAGTATATGTTCCTGCTGAATTTGTTGCCCTTCCTTCCTGAGTGAGGATATATTTCACCGCTATTCCATTGGCTGTTCCATCCAATGTGTAAACATAGTTCCCTAAGTACAGTAGTGTTGTTCCCGTAGAAAGCCTCTGCTTCAGCTTCTCCCCTGCCGAAGTATAAACATATTCTATCTTGTTTGCCGGGGTAATTGTGTCACTGACCCTTGCAGGAAGATTCAGGTAATTGTATACGGTCTTCATTCTCTTGTTCCTGTCGAGCCATATATTACCGTTCTTATCGTAATAAGTTGCGGTGGTAAACCATACCTCGGAGCTGCTTGCGGGATCTAGCTCTCTTACTTTTGTAACAGCAGGTTTGTTCCTGAGTC
>CAYPHL010000177.1:0-6392 GCA_964410385.1 uncultured Rikenellaceae bacterium
TTTACCGGTTTTGAACGACACAGCTCCGCGCTGAGACCAATTAATTATATCATTTAATACTCCGGATGGTTATAAAAATGAAGCAGGGCCAGGCTACTTTATTAATGATGACCCCGGCCTCTCCACATCCTGACATTATCCCTTATCAACGGTCCAAAGTGATGACCTACCGGTACTTTTTTCATCCCGGTGACTTTATTATCGATCCCGTCATCAACGACTTTTTCTTTACCGGTTCCGATAACGGTACAATTCGTCGTTTTATCTCCAAGGAATACTGCGGCATCAGTTGCTTTCAGCCCGCTGAAATTATTTCCCAGTATGAGTGCGTTTTTCGCAATTACTTCATTCGGTACCGGAACCAAGCCTAAAACGTCCTGTGTTATGCCCCCATTGATATATACTCCTGTTTCACAGGTGCCAGTAAACCTGTTGTTACGAATCACGGGATCCTGGGAGTTCAGAGCTATTATGCCACAATCGGATCCATTGAGATTAAACAGGTTCCCTTTAATTGTAAAGAGCATTGGTAAACTATGGGCTGGATCTATCCCAATCCAGGTGTCACATAAAACTATTGAAGAAATAGGCCCTGTATTAAATTGATTGCCGGTTATTATATAAGAGCATCTCTTTAAAGGTTTGATTTCAGTGTTAGGCAAATATCCCCAATCTATATCTTCTATGAAAATGTCATAGTCCTCTGAATTGGTAAATATATTGTTAATTATATTTATACTGGAGTTGTAATTGGCAATAAAAAACAAAGGTTCCTGGCATCTGTTTAATCTACAACCTGTAACCGTTAATATTGCTTTTTCTCCCAGCGAAAATCCTTCTACCCCATCCAGTAAATTCTCAAAATAACATTCTTTGAATAAATAATCTCCTTTTGTCAACGGGTAATCAACACCATCTGTCGGCCACACATAATCAACCCCTACCCAGAAAGCCAATCCGGTATTTTTCTCGGTTTTAATCCATCCATCTTTAGACATATCTGGGTTGGTCCCACCGATAAAACTGCAGTTCTTTACAAGAAGCTTTTGAGCAGGTCCGTCCGGATGATAATATTCTTCATTAAAGTGATTTACCATAAACATTGCAAACAGGTCGGCTCCCAGGTCAGACGGAGGACTAGGCTTATAGTCTCCTTCATCTGATAGAAATCCATCAGGTGTCATGAAAGTTATATCAGACAATGTGATATCACCACCGATCAGCCGCCACCAGCCCGGACCTTTATTATCATCCATCTGAGAAGCCTGATCAATCGATGGTTTGAGGATTATTTTGGTTTTTTCTTTCCCGGCTCCAACCAGTGAACCGTTAAAACCATATAATTCCATATACCCAAGATGGTATTCACCCGCACTCAGTTTTATGACTGATCCGGGTTCTGCGCCACTAATCAGCGCCTTCAGTTCATCCGTATCATCACCATCAGCTGAAGGACTGTAGGTGATCAGAGGGACACAGGGTTTGAATCCTTTGTCAAAACCCGGAGAAAGACCTTTTTCGGGATCAAACCCGGGATCTTTGGAGCACGATGCAATTATAATGCACAGAGCTGCCGGAATAAGGAAAATAACTTTTCTCATTGTAGCAATTTTTAATAAAGGGTACTAAGATTAGTTCCATCATAATGTATCAATATCCTGGACTGGCAAATTTCATCAGGTAAAATTCAGAGTTGGAAAACAGAAAATCCACCTCATTTGTAACATAAACTTTACTTATTGTTTCATTTTCGGTCCCTCCTTGTTAAAATTCGGATTTATACATATTTTTCTGATTTTACTCTGCTGGGATAATTCAGAACATTTTATTCCAATATTTAATTATTTTTATCACTCATAAACAAAAAAATTATCATGACTGATCAATCCGGAAAAATAGGTAATTACCGTTACCGTATCCTTGCCCTGGTATTTATGGCAACCACAATCAATTATTTTGACCGCAGCATAATCGGAGTTATGGCTCCGACACTTCAGAAATTGTTCGACTGGTCAAATAAGGATTATGCAGCTATTATGGTCTCTTTTAAGATCGCTTATGGGATAGGATTGTTTTTCATGGGTGGACTTATTGACAAGCTTGGGACCAAGGTAGGATATACAATTTCCATAGCAATATGGAGCATATTCGGGATGCTGCATGCTGCAATAAAGCCGGCATTCAGCCTTATAGGATTTATTGTCGCCCGGTTCGGGCTTGGAATAGGAGAATCGGGAAATTTTCCTGCTGCAATAAAAACTGTAGCTGAGTGGTTCCCGAAAAGGGACAGGGCTTTTGCTACAGGGATTTTTGATGCTTCGACAAGCGTCGGGGCAATACTGGCACCATTTATTGTCGGAGCTATCGTAACTGTTGAAGGTGATAACTGGCAGATCCCTTTCCTTTTTACAGGGGCACTCAGCGCCTTATGGGTATTTCTCTGGTGGAGGACATATCAAAAACCCGAGTTCCATCCGAGACTTTCAAAGGTCGAGCTGACATATATAAACAGCGATTCAGAACCGGAGTCGACTGAAAGGATTCCCTGGGCAAAAACTTTCCCCAAAAGAGAGACCTGGGCTTTCGCGCTTACAACGGTTACCGATGCCGTATGGTGGTTTTACCTCTTCTGGGGTGCAAAATTCCTTTTCGAACAATTCGGTGTAGATATCAATAATATAGGACTTCCGTTCCTTGTCATTTTTATTATGGCAGATGCAGGCAGCCTCCTGGGAGGTTTAGCTTCCGGGGCATTGATAAAAAAAGGATGGTCGATAAATAAAGCCAGGAAAATAACCCTGCTCGTCAACGCCATTATAATTCTTCCTGTCGCCCTGGTACCAATGGTTGAAAGCAAATGGCTGGCGGTATTTCTTATCGGTATCGGTGCATTCGGACATCAGTCGTGGTCGATAAACAGCTATACTCTTGTTCCGGATGTATTTCCAAAGAAAGCAACTGCTTCTGTTATAGGAATAGGTAAAATGGTTGGTGTGGCAGTTGCCATCGTCGCCGACCTTGCACTCGGTTCCGTTCTGGATAAGGCAGGTAACTCAGGATATTTCTGGGCATTTATCATTGCAGGTTTCTCATATATTGCCATCCTGGGATTTGTCCATATGCTTATGCCGAAGATGAAACCCCTTGATGACAATCTGGAATATATAAAAAAGTAGTTCTTATCTTTGATTAATTGCCTTGGTGCTCCTTGAGTAACCTTCGTGTCCTGCTATATAACTCACCCCTAAATCCCCCATAGGGACTTTTGAGTCTGAGCGCCCCCTGGGGGCAAGGGGTGGCAAGAAGGGCAGGAGTTACTATAGTTGATGTTCCTGAGTTCTCTAAGGTGTAAACGTTGTGGTTACATGATCTTTTGTTTAATCATAAGGTTGTTTCTTGTTAAAACTCTTTAAAGTTTCATTTATGTCAGGTATTAAAAAAGTTCTGATTTTCATACTGGCCGGAATATCTGCTTCAATCTCCCCGGGATGTTCCTCAGGCAGTTCACAACCTGAAAAATTAAAAGTAATTGAAATACGGGGAATTTACGGAAGTCCCAATCCGTTCTGGAGCAAAGGGTTCAAGCTGAACGATCTGAATGTGAACGCGGTTTTCCTAAACTGGAAGGGGATAAACGATAAATTGCTTGTGAGAGCCAAAGATGAGGGATTAAAAGTATTTGCAGAGTTTCCGCTTCTTAACGGGAAGGATTACGTTGAAAAGCATCCGGAAGCATGGACGATTGATAATAACGGGGAGAAGGTTAAGCCGGCATCATGGTTCATGGGAGTATGTCCGACTGAACCGGGATTCAAAAAGTTCAGAATGATGGAATTGAGGGGACTTCTGAAGAAATTTGATATTGACGGAGTCTGGCTGGACTATGTTCATTGGCATGCACAGTTTGAAGAACCTGAAGCAATTCTTCCTGAAACATGTTTCTGTGAACATTGCATAAATACATTTGAGGCTTCAGCAGGTATCGATGTGCCTGATTTAAATACCGTTGAGCAGGCTGAATGGATACTCTCAAATCACGATTCCATATGGCGGGAATGGCGCTGCTCAGTAATTGCCAGCTGGGTAAGAGATGCCAGAATTATTATAAAACAGGAAAATCCTGATGCCCTGCTTGGAATTTATCATTGTCCCTGGGCGGATGATGAATTTGAGGGAGCAAGGTATAAGATACTCGGACTGGATTATGACATGCTGAAAGGCATTACCGATGTTTTTTCACCTATGGTTTATCATGGCCGCATGGGCAGATCACCGGAATGGGTGAAGGAAAATATTGAATGGTTTTGTAGCAGAATAGATATTAAAGCAGGATCATATCCCAGGGTATGGCCTATCGTTCAGGCCTATAACGATCCATATGAGATAAAGTCTGATGAGTTTAAGAATGTACTCCAATATGGTTCCGGCTCATGTGCAACCGGTATAATGATGTTTACGGCTGCTTCCGTAGCCGAAAGTCCTGAAAAAACTGAAACAATGAAAAAAGTATATTCAGAATATTTTAATAGACATTCCGGAAATTTAATTTCAAAATGAAGAAGAATCTGATAGTTTTGATACTGGCATTGAACAGTATCTTTCTAAACAGCCAGAATGCCGACAGCATCTGGATCGTGAACAATTATACAAAATCGGAATTTAAGATATCCATGAGGGATGGAGTTAAATTATTCACTTCAGTTTATATCCCGAAGGATAATACTGAAAAGCATCCCATCCTTATAACGCGCACCCCATATTCATGTGCCCCTTATGGGAAGGCCATGAAAGCTTATTGGAACAGCTATTTGAAATATTACCTCCGTGAAGGTTATATAATGGTTAACCAGGATGTCAGGGGCAGGTGGATGAGCGAGGGTGATTTTGTCGATATAAGGCCTTTCAATCCTGATAAAAAAACAAATAAAGATATTGATGAGTCGAGCGATACCTATGACACAATTGACTGGCTCCTGAAGAATGTCCCGGGGAATAACGGGAAAGCCGGGGTGTTCGGAATTTCTTATCCGGGGTTCTATTCAACAATGGCAGCTGCCAGTAATCATCCGGCTCTCGTTGCAGTCAGTCCCCAGGCGCCTGTCACAAACTGGTTCATCGGAGATGACTTCCATCACAACGGTGCCTTTTTCCTGATGGATGCATTCAGCTTTTATTCGGCACTTGGATCAGGATTTGGTACGCCACGCCCTTATCCCACAACGATTGGCCCTGTAAGTGCCGGATTTCCAATACATGATAACTATAAATTCTTCCTTGAAAAGGGACCTTTATCTGCTTTTATGAAGCTGACAGGTGACACTGTAAAGTTCTGGAAAGACCTTTTTACTCATCCTGATTATGATTCATTCTGGAAAGCCCGGGATGCCAGAAATGCTGTAAAAAACCTCAATCCGGCAATGTTATGGGTTGGTGGTCATTTTGATGCAGAGGATAACTGGGGTGCCTGGAATGCGTACCTGGCAGCTGAACAAAATAATCCGGGGAAAGAATTTAACAAGCTGATAATGGGTCCATGGTATCATACGCAATGGGCTGCAACTGACGGAGCTCATCTTGGTAACATTAATTTCGGAAGCAATACATCCCTCTGGTACCAGCAGAATTTTGAAATACCCTTCTTCAATTATTTTTTAAAAGGGAAAGGAGATATTTCAAATATTGCAGAGGCAACAATTTTTCTTACCGGATCGAATGAATGGATGACTTTTGAAAACTGGCCTCCTGCCGGAAAAGAAGACAAAAGCCTGTTTCTGCATGGAGGAGGAGAGCTCGGATGGACCATTCCGGTAGTAAAAACTTCTTACAGTGAATACTTAAGTGATCCTTCAAAACCTGTCCCATATGCCGGGCATGTCCACTTTCAAAGGACCAGGGAATATATGACAGATGATCAGCGTTTTGCCGGACGAAGACCAGATGTCCTGTCCTTTAAAACACCGGTCCTTGATGAAGATATTACTGTTACAGGCGTTGTGACGGCTGATCTGGCTGCATCAATTTCAACCACTGATGCTGATTTTGTAGTAAAGCTCATTGATGTATTTCCTGACGATCTTTCCTGGAATGACGTAGATATCTATTCAGAAGAGGAACATTCACAGTCTTATCCCATGGGAGGATATGAAATGCCGGTACATATTGAAATATTCAGGGGAAGATACAGGAATAGTTTTGAAAAGCCACAACCGTTTGTCCCGGGAAGGATCGACCGGGTTAAATATGATATCGGGAATGTGGCCCATACCTTCAGGAAAGGTCACAGGATTATGATACAGATACAGAGCAGCTGGTTCCCTCTTGCTGACAGGAATCCTCAGAAATTTGTGAATATATACGAGGCATCGGAAAGCGATTTTCAGAAATCGGTCATC
>CAYPHL010000178.1:0-6366 GCA_964410385.1 uncultured Rikenellaceae bacterium
AAGCATGATTGATAGCTTCAACAGTCTGGGGCATCACACCATCATCCGCAGCAACTACTATAATGGCTATGTCGGTTATCTGGGCTCCGCGGGCACGCATCGCAGTGAATGCCTCATGACCGGGGGTATCGAGAAAAGTGATCCTGCGGCCGTCATCAAGTTCTACAGCGTAAGCTCCGATATGCTGGGTAATACCTCCGGCTTCCCCGGCAATAACGTTCGTACGGCGAATGTAATCGAGCAGCTTGGTCTTTCCATGATCTACATGTCCCATTACCGTGACTATAGGCGGGCGGTCCTGAAGATCAGATTCTTCATCCTCTTCTTCTTTTACCGCTTCAAGCAGTTCGGCACTGACAAATTCAACCCTGTAGCCGAACTCATCAGCAAGCAAAGCCATAGTTTCGGCATCAAGACGCTGGTTGATTGAAACAAACAACCCGAGATTCATACAAGTTGATATCAGATCAGTTACAGGAATGTTCATCATTATTGATAATTCATTCACCGAGACAAACTCTGTCACCTTCAGAATATTCTTATCCTGTTCGATCCTGTCTTCAACTTCCTTATGTTTCTGGCTTATAGCTTCCCTCTTTTCCCTGCGGTATCTGGAGCCTTTTGATTTACCCTTGGTAGTGAGCCTGGCAAGTGTCTCCTTGATCTGTTTCTGTACCTCTTCCTCATCAACTTCCACCCTCACAGGTCTCTTTTTTATGACCTTTTTGCCGGATTTGTCTTTTTTCTCTGTAAGATCAGGCTTTGATACCGGTACCTGTTCTTTCTCCTTGGTGATCCTCTTTCTTCTTTTCTTTCTCCGGAAGTCTGATTCTCCGTCTACCTTGACAGGTTGATATGCAGGACCCTTTTTCTTTTCCTCAACGGGAAGGTCGATCTTGCCTACAACTGTCGGCCCCGATAATTTTGTAACACCTCCGGGTCTGAACAGCTCAACAATCTCCTCCTGTTCAGCAATGATTTCTTCAACCTCTTCTACAGATGCTTCATCTTCTGCTGGTTGAGGAAGGGGTTCAATAATTTCTTCAGGTACTGGGGCAACTTTTTCCTTACTTACAACTGACTTCTCCTCTTCCTTCTCCCTGTGTTTAGCTGCCGCCTCCTCCTTTACAGGGGTCTTAGGTTCTTTGGTAATGGTCTCAAGATCAATTTTACCGACAATATGAAGATCGATACCGGCCTTTGCCTTTTCAGCTTCCTCTTTAACGGCAACCGGTTTTTCAGGTTCTGTCTTCTTCTTTTCGGGCTTATCAGCCTTAACAGGTTCCGGAGCAGGTTTGGAAGGTTTTTTCTCCTTTTCTTCTTCTTTGGGGGGAACAGGTTTTTCAACTTTTGGCTTTAAAGTCTTTTCAAGATCAATCTTGCCCACAAGCTTTATGTCAGGCTTCTTGATCTCAGGCTTTATATCTATCTTGACACCTGTAGTATCCTTTACAATTATTTCATCTTCCCTTTCAGGCTCCTCGGACTGGGTTTTACCTGGTACATCATCAATTGATACTGTGACTTTGTTCCTGTGCAGGTCCCTGAGAATAAGCTTTTCGGATTCTTTTTTTGCAGAGATATCCGGACTATATTCTTTGACCAGCAACTGATATGCCTCGTGAGGCAATTTAGTATTAGGGTTGGGATCAAGGACAAACCCCTTCTTATGCAGGAACTCAATAATGGTTGATATCCCTACGTTGAACTCGCGGGCTGCTTTACTTAATCTCGTTGCCTTTACATCCTCTGTCATAAATTTACCTTCTCTTTATATTTTCACCAGAAAAATCCAAACTAATTTCCGGTTACTATTCGAATTCCGCTTTTAAAATGTTTACAACTTCCTTAACCTGTTCCTCTTCAAGGTCGGTCCTTTTGACCAGATCGCTTATTGAAAGATTGAGAACGCTTCTGGCTGTGTCACAACCGATTGCTTTGAGTTCGTCGATAACCCACTGTTCAATTTCATCACTGAATTCCTCAAGGTTGACATCTTCCTCATCCTCGCCTCCCGGTTCTCTGTAAACATCTATTTCGTAACCGGTGAGCTGGCTTGCCAGCTTTATATTCAGCCCACCCTTTCCGATAGCGAGCGATACTTCATTGGGTTTGAGATATATCTCAGCCCTTTTGGTCTCTTCGTTGAGCTTTATGGTTGTGATCTTGGCCGGACTCAGAGCTCTCTGGATAAAGAGCTGATTATTTGCAGTGTAATTGATTACATCGATATTCTCATTTCTGAGCTCCCTTACAATACCATGAATTCTCGATCCCTTCATACCAACACAGGCACCTACGGGGTCAATCCTTTCATCATATGATTCGACAGCAACCTTTGCACGTTCACCAGGTACTCTTACAATCTTTTTTATAGTAATAAGTCCGTCAAATATTTCAGGCACTTCAAGCTCAAAGAGACGCTCAAGGAAAACAGGTGATGTCCTGCTTAGAATAATGAATGGAGTATTATTCCTCATTTCAACCTTTATAACAACCGCTCTTATTGAATCGCCCTTGCGGAAATGATCTGACGGGATCTGCTCACTTTTCGGAAGAATAAGTTCATTCCCGTCATCATCAAGAACAAGGATCTCCCTCTTCCATACCTGATAAACTTCACCGGTAACGATCTCACCGATCCTGTCCTTGTATTTCATGTAAATATTGTTCTTCTCAAGATCGAGGATGCGTGCAGTGAGGTTCTGCCTCAGGGATAATATTGCCCTTCTTCCGAAATCGAGAAATTTGACCTCATCCGAGACCTCTTCACCCACTTCATAATCCTCATCAATCTGTTTGGCCTGCGAAAGTGGAATCTGGGTTATGGGATCAGTCATCTCATCATCATTTACAACTACCCTGTTCCTCCAGATTTCAAAATCACCTTTATCTATATTCACGATAATGTCGAAATTGTCAGCCGATCCGTATTTCTTTGCCAGCATGCTTCTGAATACATCTTCAAGAACACTCATCATCGTCGGCCGGTCAATATTCTTCAGCTCTTTAAACTCAGAAAAGGTGTCGATCAAATTAACATTTTCCATCTGTTGTAAGACTCTTATATTTAATTAATTGTAAAAACTACTTTCGCTGACTTTACCTGGTCGAAATTGAATGAAACATCATTTATCTCCAAGGCTTTACCCTTTACCTTTTTTTCCGTTTCAAGCTCAAATCCACCTCCTGTAACATTTTTTAATATCCCGGTCATCTTCTGACCTTCCTTACTTACCACTTCAATCCTGCTTCCTTCATTCCTGTAATATTGTTCAATTACCTTAAAAGGTGAATCCAGACCAGGGGATGAAATCTGCAATTCATAATCCTCAATATTACGGTCAAGATTCTTTTCAACATACCTGTGGAGTTCAGCACATTCATCAATTGTTATTCCCTTCATAGTATCGGCAAGGACCATAATCCTGTTCGAAGTACTTACTTTTACAGCGACAAGAAAAATCCCTGTTCCTTCAATGAACTCATTAACAAGTTTTTCTATCCGGGTTTTGTCAATCATGCTCTTTTAAAATGATAATAAAATAGGGGACTCTGGTCCCCTAGATCAATTCCCCTCTTGACGGGGACAAAGATAAATAATGTTTCGGAATATACAAGTATACAAGGTGATAATATTTTATGCCTGAGTTTTATGAATTCTTGCGACCTTTGAAGCGAAAATAAATTTATTTAAGATTGGCTGACAGGAATCTATATTCTGATCCTGAACAGGAACAGCTCTCCTCCTGCACTATCTGTCCAAGGCAATGCCGTGCCGACAGATACAGGGGGGGAACCGGCTATTGCAGGACATCGGCAGGAATGAATATCGCATCCGTTTGTATTCACCGTGGTGAAGAACCGCAAATAAGCGGACCTTATGGTATCTGCAATATTTTCTTTTCAGGATGCAATCTGCGATGCATATATTGCCAGAACCATGATATAAGCAGGCCGGCAGGAAGGTACAGTGGAGGTATAATGACTCAGGATGAAGCTCTTGATATAATAATGAATATCCTCAGCAGCAAAGTTGTTTCTGTTGGCTTTGTTTCGCCATCACATATGGTTCCTCAGGTCAAAGCTTTAATAAGAGGCCTTAATGAACGGGGATTAAAACCGGTAACAGTTTATAATACAAATGGTTATGATAAGCCTGGAGTGATTGATGGTTTTGAAGGACTGATTGATGTTTATCTTCCCGATTATAAATATGTAACACCGGAGCTTGCTGCAGAATATTCTGATGCTCCTGATTATCCTGATGTGGCTCTGAAAGCCCTTAAGAGAATGTATTTCCAGAAAGGATCAACCCTGCCTCTCGACAAAGATGGAAGGGCCGAAAGCGGCATGATGATAAGGCATCTTGTACTGCCCGGGCATGCTGAAGAGAGTAAGAATGTTCTTAGAAGTATTGCAGAAGAGCTGTCTCCCGGGGTTCACCTGTCGCTGATGTCGCAGTATCATCCGACAGAGCAGGTATTAAGCCATCCGGTCATTAACCGTTCTCTTTACAGGGAAGAATATGAATCAGTTGTTGAAACAATGATAAATCTGGGATTCCGGAATGCCCTGGTACAGGATATGGACAGTTATCTTAATTACAGGCCGGATTTCAGCCGCGAACATCCGTTTGAATAAAAACAGAGAGCTCAGAGTTAAGGTTTTTATCCTTTTACTCTGAGCCCTGAGCTCTGTGCCCTGAGCTAGTTATTTCCTTCTTGAGCTGCTTCCTGAAGATTCTTTCTTTTCCTCACTTCTCCTGGAAGCCTGGGCTGGTTTGCTTTCCCTGGAACTCCTGCTCTGGGAAGACCGGTTAACCGAAGGCTGCTGACGGCTGCCTGAGGAGCTCTGTGACCTGGCACTTTGTGATGGTCTTGATGATGACCTTTCAGGAGCTGAAACAGATTCTCTTCTTGCTGCAGGAGCATTCTGCTGCGAGGAGGATCTGGTTTCTGTTCTGTTGTTTACAGCCGGAACTGACCTTCTTTCGGTATTGGCATTCTGCTGTGAAGAGGATCTGGTTTCCGTTCTGTTGTTTACAGCCGGAGCTGACCTTCTTTCAGTATTGGTATTCTGTTGTGAAGAGGACCTGGTTTGCTGTCTTTCACCAGCAGCCGGTACAGATCTTCTGGTATTCCCGGTATTGGCATCTGATGCAGATCTGGTGGCAGGTCTGGCATTGTCGCCTGTGGCCTGGCGTCTGACAGTTCCTTCAGAATTCCGTTCAGCGGCATTCCGGGTTTCAGTCCTTCTCTCCCTGATTACAGGTGTATTATCAGCAGTCCTTCTGGTCTGATTCGGATTTGATCTGGAAAAGAGGGCTTCACCTTCGCGCCTCTGATCCGGACGGGAGTATGTATCCCTGTAATTACCTTCCCTTATTCTCTGGCTGATGTATGGGGAGTGTGCCCGTACGCTTCTGTAGTAGTAATCATTGTATCTTGCATACCTGTAGTGATCCCAGTGACGGTAGTGATTGTAGTAGTGATGATACCAGTGATAGTGATATCCATAGTAGTAATGCCAGTAGTAGGGGCGCCAAGGTCTCCAGTAAGAAGGATAATAACCCCAGTACCAGGATGAGCGCCATATTACATAATTGGGAAGGTAGATAAACCTTACAACCGGCCAGAGGGCTACCTCATAAGGAGTCGTCCTTACAACAGTGACAGCCACCCTTCTTGAAGGACTCCCTGTATAGCCGGGATTGGGTGTTTCATCATATATCGGCTCGATTATATAGTTTCTTCCATATAATTCTTCATCTCCTACAAGCTGTATCTGAACTGAACCATCACGAAACTTCTGAACTGTAAAAACAGCCACATCCTGAAATTCATTCCGGTTAAGTGCAACACGCAGTACTATTGAATGTACATCACCATCGACATAGTCGTGAACGGTTATATAATCAATCAGATTATCGCCATTCAGATCGAGGTTGTTGATCCTGGAATTCTCATCATTGAGGGTCCTTTCAAAACCTTCAAGGGTTTCGGATTCCTGGAACAGCTTCATTACTGCATACAGATTGAGATTGTCTCCCGGTAAGCCAAGATATTCATCAGGATAATCCTGAGGAACAGCTGAGGCTCCTGCTGCAACCAGGAGTGCGAGGATCGAAGTGAGTATTAAATTTTTCATTGTCTTAAGTGTTAGAAGAATTGGCTCTTCATAATTGCTTGTGCAAAACTCATACCAATTTTTCAAGATCCCCGTTTTTTGAGGGGGATATTAGCTGAAGGGGAGAGGGGCATAGCCGTTAACTTAAGAAGTTTTGGGGAGAAAAGTTTCCCCTCCTTTTTTTAAGGAGGGGTGGCCAGACTACAAAATCCTATAATGTGCAGAAATATAAATGTT
>CAYPHL010000179.1:0-6353 GCA_964410385.1 uncultured Rikenellaceae bacterium
ATAACCCTTGCAACTCCCATTTCAAATCCGAGTATGCGGGCAGTTAATATTATTGCCAGAATATTAATTGCGGGACCTGAATATAAGAATGCTATTGCAGGACCTAACCCGGCTCCCCGCTTGTGGATACTTGAAAACAACGGGAGGATTGTACAGGAGCAAACGGCCAGTATAGTTCCTGAAACAGAAGCAACAGTGTAGGCCACCCACTTTTTTGCCTGAACACCAAAATATTTAATTACAGATGCCTGGCTTACGAATACCGATATCACTCCTGCTATGAAAAACGCAGGAAGAAGACAGAGAATTACATGTTCCTGAGCATACCATTTTACAAGATCAAGTGTGGCAGCAATGGCTGTATTGAATCTGGTACTCTCAATTGGTAAAAAAAACGCGACTGCAAAAACAACAATGATCCAGCCAAGTATTTTTAGTTCTTTTTTGAGTTCCATGTTAATTTGAAAATTTGAAAATGAGTCAATTTGAAAATTGTAAATTACAATGTTATTTCGTGAAATAACGAAATATTATATTAAAAAAAACTATAGGTAAACTCTTATTATATAGTAAATTCCGACACCAATAAACAGAACAGCTATGATCCGTCTGAACCAGAGTTCAAATGATTTTATCTTGTTGTAAACATTACCGATCCCGGAAACTGCATAAGCAAGTACCCATGCGATTATTATCACCGGAATTCCGGTTGCCACGGCAAAGATGATTGGAAGGTAAAGACCGGAAGCGCTTGAAACAGTAAGGGGAACAAGCATTCCGAAATACAGAACTCCACTGTAGGGACAGAAGGCAAGTGCAAAAAGAAGACCAAGGAGTAAGGCATCAAAGTACCCCCATGTCTTTTTGTTCTGCATCCCAGGAGTCAGTTTGTTAAATCCCGGGAATTTTATTTTGATTATATCGAGCATGAATAACCCAATCAAGATCAATACCGGACCAACAATTTTTTCACCATAGCGTTGAAAAAAACCTCCGAATTTCATCTGGTCAGCTCCAAGGAAGATTATCAAAGCGATCGAAGTATAAGTGATTGCCCTGCCAAGAGTATAGACCAGGCCGTTAATGAATACCCTGTTGCGGTTTTCAATGTCTTTACTTATAAATCCGATTGCAGTGATGTTTGTGGCAAGCGGACAGGGACTGATAGCAGTCATAAGTCCTAGCAGAAATGCTGTCAGCCACGGCATTGTGCTGTTTTCAAGTAAATTTGTCAGAAATTCCATTGAGCTATTGAGTCAGAAGACCGTCAATCTTCTCATTGATTATCTCCTTAAATTTCTCAGGCCTGACAACAGCATACATAAAACCTTCATTTGTAAGATTAATCTTCTTATTACCTTTAACTATAAGAAGTGTCTGCCCGGAAACACCAAGTCTTTCTGCAACAGGTTTTGTTGAAGCTTCCTCAAGATTTAACGATCGAAATGTAATCAGGCCCTGCTTAAACTGGTTTGGATATAATGTTTCAAGATTCTCTTTTGCCTTTGTCTCAATAGTTTTGCAGGTCACGCACCTGGCAGTAAAATGAAAATAATAGGCTTCTATTTTATCGGAATTGTTGTCAGAAGCTCCTGTCTCCTTAGTTGATGACTGTGCCGTGCATCCAATAACCGGGGTAAATAATAACAATGCTAAAAATAACCTGAAAGTTTTCATAATTCCTGCTTTATTGGTTTTTAATTAGTATTTCTTTTACCTGATTCACTGATGGTACCTGCCCGCTCAATACAACTTTCCCGTTGATAACCAGTCCGGGAGTATGCATTATACCATAATTCATAATGTTTATAATATCCTCCTCTTTTGATATATCCGCATCAATTCCCAGATCTTTAACAGCCTCACGTGTTACCCTATCCAGAGTTTTGCATTTCGGACATCCTGTGCCCAGTATTTTTATTTCCATGGTTTAATTTGAAAATTTGAAAATTAGTTAATTTGAAAATTAATCAGTCCTACTATAGAGGTCCGGAGTTATTGTGTATTTCACAGCCCACCTCTGCAGTTTCGCTTTCATTGAGAAATGAATTAAATAGTTGTTTTGCCTCTTCCCAGTTTTTTCTGTTTATACAATATTTAATAAAGGGTGGATTAATTTCTCCCTGTATCAGCCCGGCATATTTCAGTTCTTTCAGATGCTGTGAAAGAGTGGATCTTCCTACAGGCAGCTCTTCAACAAGGTCCCCGCTATAGCAACAGGAGTTCATCTTCGACAGTTTCTGAAGAATATATACTCTTACCGGGTGACTCAGTGCCTTTGAAATTCTGGCTATCTGCTGCACTTCCTGAGTTAATTCCAGTCTGGCTGACATAAATAAAAATTTTTATTTTGATATTTCGCAAATATACGAAATGTTTTTATATTTGTTCCTTCAAATAAAATTTTTCAAGAAATATGAAAATCCTGATTCTTTGTACCGGCAACAGCTGCCGCAGCCAGATGGCACAAGGATTTCTTCAATCATTCGATAAAGACATCAGGATCTTTTCTGCAGGAACTTTCCCTGCTTCACGGGTCAATTCCAAAGCAATAAAAGTAATGGCTGAAGCAGGAATTGATATAAGCGATAATTATCCCAAAAATGTTGATATTTATATGAATGACAACTGGGATTATGTGATTACGGTCTGTGATGATGCAAACCAATCATGCCCGGTTTTCGCCGGTAATGTGAAACATCGCTTACACATGGGGTATGAAGATCCCTCGCGTAAGACCGGGACTGAGGAGTATATCCTCAGTGAATTCAGAAGGATCAGGGATATGATAAAAGATGACTTTTTCAAACTATATAAAGAAAAAATTAAACCGGAAATTCATGGAAAAACAGAAAAACAATAATATATGAAACCTTCATGTCACAAATACACAAATGGTAATTAAAATAAATTTTCAACCATGAAGGTTCCCACGCCTGTGGCGGGGCAGGCTCTTCGAACTACTTAGTTTATAACGACATAATAATATTATTTTCGAATGAAACCAGAAAATCTGAAGGAAATAGTAAAGGAGAAATACGGGAAAATTGCAGAACAATCCGATATGCAGGGCAGTTGTTGTGGCAGCTCGTCGTGTTGCGGTTCCGGGCCTGATTATACAATTTTCAGTGATAGTTATGGGACCAGGGAAGGTTATAATTCTGATGCCGACCTGAATCTTGGTTGTGGTATTCCTACGGATTTTGCAGGGATAAAAAAGGGTGATCATGTTCTTGATCTTGGAAGCGGTGCCGGGAATGATTGCTTTGTGGCAAGGGCATTAGTTGGTGAAACCGGAAAGGTCACAGGACTTGATATTACAGAACAGATGGTATTAAAAGCCAGGGAAAACTGCACAAAACTTAATTACGGCAACGTTGAATTTGTTGTGGGAGATATAGAATCAATGCCATTCAGCGATAAAATATTCGACGTTGTTATCTCCAATTGTGTACTGAACCTTGTTCCTGATAAATCCTTAGCTTTCAAAGAAATATTCCGGGTTCTTAAACCGGGTGCTCATTTCTGTGTCTCTGATGTTGTTATTAAGGGAAATTTGCCGGAAAAACTTAAGAAGGATGCAGAGATGTATGCCGGTTGTGTATCCGGAGCAAGCCGGATGTCAGAATACCTTGATATTATTGAAAATTCCGGATTCACTGATCTTAAAGTACACAAACAAAAGGAAATATCGCTGCCGGAATCAGTGCTTTCAAAATATTATGATGAGCCCGCATTAAATTCACTCACTGAACGGGAAAACGGGATTTTCAGTATAACTGTTTCTGCATCAAGACCCCGGTAATTTTTAAATTGACACTTATGAGTACCACAAAGCAATTATCCTTCTTTGACAGATATCTTACACTGTGGATATTCCTTGTAATGTTTGCCGGTGTAATCATTGGTTACTTTATGCCAGCTATTTCAGATTTCTGGAATTCATTAAGTTCCGGTACAACCAACATCCCGATTGCTATTGGTCTTATTCTGATGATGTATCCTCCACTTGCGAAAGTCAGATACGAAAAACTGCCACTGGTCTTTAAGAATCTTAAACTTTTAGGATTATCCTTATCCATGAACTGGATTATCGGCCCGGTTGTAATGTTCCTGCTGGCGATACTGTTTCTGCATAATCATCCCGGACTGATGGTGGGAGTTATTCTGGTCGGACTGGCAAGATGTATTGCCATGGTTCTTGTCTGGAACGACCTGGCTAAAGGTGATACCGAACTGGCTGCAGGACTGGTAGCTTTTAATGCTTTATTCCAGGTATTTCTGTATTCTGTTTATGCATATGTTTTTATAACACTTCTGCCTCCTGTTTTCGGCCTTAGCGGATCAGTTGTTGAAGTATCAATTTCTGAAATTGCGGTTACGGTATTAATTTACCTCGGAATACCATTTCTGGCAGGATTGATTTCCAATACTCTGTTGAGAAAATTTGCAGGCAATGACTGGTATTATGGCAAGTTCATTCCAAAAGTATCCTGGCTAACTCCTATAGCCCTTCTTTTCACAATATTTGTAATGTTCTCACTTAAAGGTGAAAACATTATAAAACTACCGCTGGATGTTCTCAGGGTAGCTATTCCGTACACAATCTATTTTGCACTTATGTTTTTCTCTACATTCTTTATTGCAAAATGGATGGGGCATGGTTATGAAAAATCAACAACAATGGCTTTCACGGCTGGCAGTAATGATTTCGAACTCGCTATTGCCGTTGCAGTGGCGGTATTTGGCATCAATTCTCAGGCTGCTTTTGCAACGGTTATCGGTCCATTAGTAGAAGTCCCGGTGTTAATCCTTTTAGTCAATGTTGCTCTGGCTTTTAAAACAAAGTACTCCTGGAATTGAATCTGATTAAATGTTCTGCTATAACTCTGGTTAGGTGGTAAGGTCACTGTTTTTTCCAGTTTATCAGATAATAGCCGAACCAGACCATGAAGATAAAATGAATCATCACAATACCCCAGCCCAGCGGATTCATCAGCCCCTTTAACTGAGTAATCAGAAGGATAATTGTGCTCAGTAACAAGTATGTAAAAGCACAATATACTACAGCTTTACGGAACTCAATACTCGCCGATTTGCGTACGAAAAATAATAAAACAGGGATACTGATAATAAGTGAACCAAACAATCGGGCAAAGGTTGTTGATGTCTCATCAAGGGTAACGCCCATGGGATCCATCATAAAACCTGGAAATAAGAGAAATCCAATGCCAAATATTACTTCAGCAATAAGATAAACCAGAAAAAGTGTATTCATAATTTTACCTCCATTTTAGTTTGTTGAATATCAAATTTCTGAAATATTTCAACCCGTGTCAAATAAATTTTAATCAATTGCATAGTCCAGTTTGACTAATTGTCGGGATCTTTTTGATTGGTCTCAAACCCTGCCGGGTCAGAAAGAAATACTTTTGTAACGTTTAAGTTCAACAGAGTTTGTTGATACCAAAGAGGAATAAAATTCCAGGATTTCTATGCCTGTATCCTGCACCCGGTACCTTCCCTTGCTTTCTATTCTGTTTGTAAGGAGATGCCGTGTTCCAGGTGAAGCCTGGCCTTTCTTTTCAATATAACCATAATATATCTGACGCTTTACTTCCCTTTCATTAATAATTATCTCATTCCCTCTTATTGCTCCACCTGAGAGTTATTTGTCTGAGATACTGTAAGTTTTTATAATTACCTTTAATATAAGCAATTTGTTATGAACCCAATTAATACAGCTGTTTATACTTGTCCTGCAAATAACAGAATAATTGCCGGGAAAGTACCGTTATCTGAAAAACAGGATATGTGGATAATTGAATGGAGTACCTCAGGCGGGGAGAAATTCAAGTCTCACTATCTTAACAGAAAGGCGCCTTTTAAACTGACCCGGTACAAAAAGTGGTTTGATAAGGCAGGTTATAAATTTGAGTGACGACAAAAGTTCTGCAGGAATATTTCCTGCTTCACAGATCAATTAAAAGTAGGAAAAATAATGGACAAAACAGAAGAAGCTTTGGCTTATTTCAGAAACAGTTTTAACTGTTCTCAATCGGTATTTGTAACCTTCGGACAGGAACTTGGATTATCTGAGGATGACTGTCTAAAAATCGCGACTGCTTTCGGAGGAGGAATGGGCCGTCAGCAGTATATCTGCGGTGCCGTCACAGGTGCCCTGATGGTACTGGGTTTGAAATATGGCAAAGGATTGAATGATCCTGAGGAGAAAAAGAAAAATACCTATCGTATGACAAAAGAGTTCTTCGATGAATTTAAGAGACTCAACGGATCGGAGAATTGTCTTGAATTACTTGATGGACTTGATATGAACAATCCTGATGACAATA
>CAYPHL010000180.1:0-6352 GCA_964410385.1 uncultured Rikenellaceae bacterium
CTCAGAATGACAGTTTTTTATAATGACGGGGGGAGGGAAGCCGGGGCGTTCTGCTGTTACAATTCTTTATAAACTAAGTTTTATTCAAAACGCCCCGGCTTCCCTCCCCTGTCTTTCCTATAAACCTGTCATCCAGAGCGTCAGCAAGGGATCTTATCGGATTACTGCTTTGTATATTAGATCAGAGCCTTTTTGATACGTTGATCAGACAAGCTCATAAATGATTTTTCAATTATTCCATTCTGTGAACCTGATTTCAATTATGTCGGATGTTTCACAGATTTATTAAATTTGATATATGATTTAAACCAGGACATTTTAACGCAGGTAAAACTATGGAACAACTTGGAAGGTTATTTTTATCAGGAAAATTGAGAAACAGGGATGCTCAGCAGATTCAGGTTTTAGAATACACTAAATTTAAGAAACAAAGGTCAAAACTCATCCCCCGGATTTTAATATCAGGAGGTATTCTCCTGTGCCTGTTTTGTACAGGCTATATGGAAGCCAGGAAAACGAAAAGTACAACAATTGCTGATATAGGCTATCTGTTGAATAATAAGGATTTGCAGGCTTTTGGCGAAAAGCTGTTTTTTGATAAAAATCTTTCGACTCCGGAAGGGCAGTCTTGTGCTGTATGTCACGGGCCGGAAGTAGGCTGGACAGGGCCGGATGAGCAGGTAAACAAAACAGGCGGGGTATATCCCGGAGCAATGCATGGACGGTATGGCAACCGCAAACCGAACAGTTCTGCTTATGCAACATTTAGTCCGCTATTTCATGCCTCTGTGAACGATGACGGGAAAATTATTTTTGCAGGAGGTAATTTCTGGGATGGACGGGCTACCGGTTACACTCTTGGTAATCCGGCTGCAGACCAGGCACAGGGACCCTTCCTGAATCCTGTTGAACAAAATGTGGCAGATGCAAAAAGCCTTGTTGAAAAGGTCATAAGATCTGATTATGCTTCACTCTTCAGAAAGGTCGGAACTGACATCTGGAAAGAAAAGGATATTTGCAGCAGTAACGATGTTAAACTTCAGTATGGAATAATTGGAATTGCAATTGCCGCTTTTGAAAACTCCGGTAAGGTCAATGAGTTTTCTTCCAAGTATGATTATTTTCTTAAAGGGAAGGTAAAGTTATCTGCAAAAGAGCAAAAAGGACTCGAATTGTTCAAAGGAAAAGCATTATGTGCCAACTGCCACCTGCTGGAAAGTGGAATAGAAGGAGTCCCTCCCCTGTTCACGGATTTCACTTTTGACAATCTGGGCTTACCTAAAAATCCGCAGAATCCATGGTATTCAATGGATAATTCAATAAATAAGGATGGTGCAAACTGGATTGACCCGGGTCTGGGAGAATTCCTTAAAGAGATGCCCCAGTACGCTATGTATGCTGAGGAAAACTATGGAAAACACCAGGTGCCGACACTCCGTAATGTTGATAAGCGTCCATCTCCGGGATTTATTAAATGTTTCGGGCATAACGGGTATTTTAAAAGCCTTGAAGAAATAATACATTTCTACAATACCCGCGATATATTACCATCCGTCGATGCAGTAAAAGATCCAAAACCGGGAATAAACTGCTGGCCAAAACCAGAAGTTACAACAAATATGAACAGGGATGAGCTGGGCAACCTTGGACTTACATCTGAAGAAGAAGCTGCGATTGTTGAATTTCTTAAGACATTGTCGGATGGATATGTCGCCGGGAAATGATATCTCATGAGACTTGATGTGGTTTGAAAAAATTACCTGGATTGCTAAATGTCATTACTATTATCCCCCTTAACTGTTAAGAACATTACTCTTCGCAACCGGATTGTTATGTCGCCCATGTGCCAGTATTCGGCAAAAGATGGTTTTGCAAATGACTGGCATCTTACACATTATGGAAGCAGGGCCGCAGGAGGCTGCTCACTGATAATCCAGGAAGCAACGGCAGTATTGCCTGAAGGCAGGATCACCCCGGGTGACCTTGGCTTATGGAGCAATGAACATATTCCCTGTCTGAATAAGATAGTACGATTTATAAATGAGCATGGAGCTGTAGCAGGGATACAGCTTGCACATGCCGGGAGAAAAGCCTCATGTGCTGTTCCCTGGGAAGGAGGGAAGCAACTCGATGAAGAGCATGGTGGCTGGCAGACAGTTGCTCCGGGAGATTTACCATTTATCGGTTCGGACAGACGTCCCGAACCGCTTACCAAAAAAGGAATAAGCGAGGTTATAAAAGCATTCAGGGATGCTGCAGAAAGATCTCTGGACGCAGGTTACAGGATAATTGAGATCCATAGCGCACACGGATACCTTCTGCAGGAATTCCTTTCTCCATTAAGTAACAACCGGACAGATGAATATGGAGGATCCTTTGAAAACAGAACCAGAATATTGCTGGAGGTTATTGATGCTGTCAGGTCAGTATGGCCTGCCGAAAATCCGCTTTTTGTGAGGATATCCTCGACCGAATGGACCGAAGGAGGCTGGAGTGTCGAAGAGAGTGTAAGACTTGCCGGGGAATTAAAAGGATATGGAGTTGACCTTATTGACTGTTCATCAGGAGGTAATGTATCGGATGCAAAAATCCCTTTCGCTCCCGGCTATCAGGTACCGTTTTCTGAAGCAGTCAGGAAGACCGGAATAATGACAGGGGCTGTCGGACTGATCACCAGTACAATGCAGGCGGAAACAATTCTTACGGAAGAAAGGGCCAACCTGATAATTCTCGGAAGAGAACTGCTGAGGAATCCTTACTTTCCGCTTAACGCTGCAAGGGAACTTAAGGAAGAAATATCATGGCCGAAGCAATACCTCCGGGCCAGATAGAATATAAAAAATGATTTCTATCATATGCCTGAATAATATATAAATAAGTTCTTTTTATTACTTTTCCGACGTATCTCAAACAAGATTAAATCGCTTAAAATGAAAAAGAATAATGCGGACATAAATAAATCAGTTTCTTCTCCGTCTGAGAAACCACTTACCAATAAAATCAGCAGACGAAAAGCGCTTAAGGGTATGATACTTTTGCCGGTTCAATGGAGTCTCATTCTTACCGCTGCAAGGGCTGAGGGATATTCCCGGGTTCTTCCTGAAGTCAAAGGACCTGCAGGTAATAGATATCCATATTTTCCTGATATGCTTCCCGAAGATGTATATACTCCCAACAAACCTCTCGGGATTGCGCAGGGAATATTCCCGGGCAGGGTGAGCTGGGTCTGGGATCCTTCTTCAACAAATCCTGATTGCATAAATAAACCTGTGCCGGCAGATGCCACAGGAATGAAATATGATGCCTGGTTTATGGACAGGAACACAAATCAGGATGCTGTTGATAAAATGCTGGTCGCCGGATTGTTTTCAATGACCGGGAAAAAGAATGAAAAAGATACCTGGGATACAATATTCAGATATCACAACAAGAAACGCGGGAAAGGAGATGTCTCTTATAAAACGGGAGAAAAGATATATATAAAACTCAACAGGACTTCTGCCTCGGGAGGTATGGATTCAGAGTACAGAAGACGAGAAGACCGGCCGGTAACATTATCGAGCGAGACCTCCCCCCAGATAGTACTTTCACTGCTGAGACAGCTTGTTAATATTGCAGGAGTGCCCCAGGAATATATTTATGTGGGAGATGCAATGAGAAATATATATCAGGATGAATATTTAAAATACTCCAGCGAGTTCCCAAAGGTTAACTATCTTTCAAGTTTTGGCTCCACGCATGGAAGGATACTTTGCACTCAAAGCAGCAGGGATCTCATTTATTATTCAGACAATAAGACGGTTATGAGCGACGGAGGATCAGATAAGATCTATACTGTACTCGAAGATGCCGAATATCTGATAAACCCTGCGGTGATGAAAGGACATGGAATTGCCGGTATTACTCTCTGTGCAAAGAATCATTTCGGAACACAGTCGAGGCGAAGCGCAGCACATCTTCATCCCGGACTGAACCTTAACCGGAAGGGTTACGGACATTACAGGGTCCTTGTTGACATCATGGGAAATAAATACACCGGTGACAAGAATCTTTTCTACATACTTGATGCATTATGGTCCGGAGCCGACTGGAACGGAATACCGGTCAAATTACTGATGCCTCCGTTCAACAATCACTGGAGCTCTTCACTGTTACTGTCACTTGATCCGGTTGCAATAGAATCTGTTGCCTTTGATTTTCTCAGGACAGAGTTCACATACCCCGAACATACCGTTCCTTTTATAAGCGATACTGGTGTTGATGATTATCTGCATCAGACAGCAGACTCCGGTAATTGGCCATCCGGAATAGTTTACACGCCAAATGGCGATGGAATCCCCATGCCGAAAAGCTTAGGCGTTCATGAACACTGGAACAATCCTGCCGATAAACTTTATTCAAAGAATCTTGGCAGGGGAGAAGGTATAGAACTTGCGAAAATTACCCTGTGATTATCAGAATTAAGCAGTTGTAATATTCCCTGAGGTTTAATTATTATTAAAATACTGGGCAGTTATTTCTCCTGGTACTGTTTTCCAAACCGCAGTTTCATGGAGATACCACCGTATCTTACTCTAAGGTTAAGACTGGTAAGATCGCTGACAGGAAGCTGCATGAATGGTTCGATGAGCATAGTTCCTGTTTTACTGTATGGGAAAGAGTATCCGGCCGACAGATTGGCGAGCCCAAGAAAATCGGTCCGGCTGAATGCTCCGTAATCTTTTTCAACTTCGACTGTTGAATAATGTGTTTCGGGTAAATATGCGCCGGATGCGGTATTGTGGGTTACTTTCGTATATTCATTAACCAGATCGGCAGTGAATTGCTGGCTGATGTAGAGCAGAGTTGATGCTCCGGCAGAAATATAAAATCCTGAACGCTTCCTGTCAATTATCCTGAAAACAAGATTCAGAGGCAGTTCCATGGCCAGCATGCTCATCTTACCTTCATATGAATAAGGTATTGCGTTAGTTCCGTCACTGAGGGAAATGTTATTTTCGTATACCACCTGATTAATTCCGTTTTCAAGTCCGAATGACTGCATTGCCAGCGCGATACCGGGGCGGACTGATATCTTTTTTGTCAGCTTCTGATCCAGATAAAATCCTAAGGATAATCCTGATGCCGGAGAAATGGACCCTTTACCCTGTGCAATCAATCCTGATAAACCTGCAAGCAGAGCTCTCTCTCTTATAGGTTTTTCAATGTCACCAGTAGTGTTGGATGATTTAAGATCTTCAGATATGATCACTGCTGATACAAGCTCATCAGGTTTAATTCCAGTCTGTAAGTCATTTAAAATCCCGGAAGGGATAAGAACATTTATGTTATGAGGTGAAATGAACAGGCTCTCTGCATGTTCAGATATTAAAGGATTTTTATGATGAACAGGGAACTGCTCCGTCACTGGAATTTCCTGATGATAAATTTGCAGATTTTCTGCTACCCTCTGCTCAGTCTTTTCTCCCTGCTCAGTCTTTTTTTCAGCTGGTGAAGGAACAGCAGGAGGAAGCTCTTTACCGTTTTCATAAGGGTTAAGAGGCGCTTCATCTTTCTTTAAAGAAGATTCTGCTACCGGAGCTGTTTCCTGAGTGATCTGCTTTGTGGAAATCTTTAATGCAATGATGACACCAAGACCGATCAGAGCAATTACTGAAGCTGCTCTTGCCCAAAACGGGATAAGTATTTCGCCTCTGCGCCGTTTCTTGTTACGCTCCGAAAAGGAATTCCAACCTTCATCGGCAAGGTGATCAGCATTGTAGCTGCTGAAAGTTTTCTTTACATTTTCCCTGAATATGTTGTCAAACTGCTTCATCACTCCTTTTATCAGGGTTGAAATTTATTTTATACAGATCCCGGAGCATTTTCTTCGCCCTGGAAAGATTTGATCTTGACGTGGATGTGCTTATTTCAAGCATCTGACCGATTTCCTCATGAGAATATCCCTCGATCTCGTACAGGTTAAAAGTTACCCTGTAATTATCCGGCAGCAGGTTGAAGAGGGAGAGTATCTCATTTGCCGACAATACAGCGCTTATCTCGGGTTCCTGTTCATGCGTGGCTTCCAGATCGCTTATAGGCAGTTGTGATAAATGTTTTGAATTCCTGCGATAATTGTCAATAGCAGAGTTGACAAGTATCCTGCCGTACCACGATCTGAAGGATCCTGAATTGTCGAATCCGTCTATGTTGTCCAGAACCTTCATATAACTGTCGTTAACGATCTCCATAGCCTCATACTGGTCTCTGGTATATCTTAAACATACCGACATCGCGAATGAGAAGTAACGTTTATAGAGAAGCTCCTGTGCGCGGGGCTCCCCTTCCGAACAACGCCTGATAAGCTCCAGGT
>CAYPHL010000181.1:0-4612 GCA_964410385.1 uncultured Rikenellaceae bacterium
ATGTAAATGGCACTTCTGAAGAGCTTTTCAAAAACGGCCTGTGTCTGCCTTCAGGGTCAAACCTTACAGATGATGATCGGGGGAAAATATTGGATGTTTTAACAAAAACTCTTACGTAGAATACCCCCGCCTGAGCGCATAGCCGTCAACTCTAGAAGTTTCCGGAATAAAAGTTTCCCCTCCTTTTTTTAAGGAGGGGTGGCCGGGATTGCTGATTTTGAAATGTTTACAATTCTGCTTTCCCGGCCGGGGTGGTTGAAACGGATCTATAGGTACTGCAGGTTCTCCTGCTTTCATCTTCTTCGCAATATCCCCTGTTCTCCACTCCCTGCCCTGTTTGACAAACAGAAATATTTCTTTTTATCCGTAACAAATTGTCTCAAAAATCTATCCGGTTGCTTAAATGAGAAATAATTTATATTTATGTGAACTGCACATATGAAATATTAATATGTCCAGTTCACAAAAATCTGATAATAAAGGATATTTTCAGAATGTTGAAATGAAAAAATTCGTAATTACCAAAATGTTATCTGAGGTTATAAAGCTCTTAAAGTTCTACCAGGAATTCCCCATAAGTTGAAAGGTAGATTAATTATCATACAGTACCTATTTTCCTGTAATCTTTAAGTAAAATACGCTATTTTTAAATCAGGAATATTCATAAAATGATCAAAATGAAAAATAAAAGTAACATTGTTATTCTTGTTTTCACAGCTGCTCTGTTTTTTATATCAGGAAAAGATTTCATTTACGCCCAGAGACTAAAACCCGGTCCACAGGATCTTTCATTCTTCTCAAAAGTTGATGAGACCGACCAGCCTTATGCGATCTATATTCCACAAAATTTTGATGAACATAAAAAATATCCGCTGGTGGTATTTCTACATGGTGCATGGTCAAATCATCGCCTTGGGTTGCGCAGGGCATTCGGACAGGGAAACCTGCAGGGTACAGATTTTACCCGGCCGGGAAATGTCCCCAGGGAAAGTGATCTCGAGGCAACAAGATATTTCCCGAAACTCAAAGATGTTGACTATATCGTTGCCGCTCCCTATGCAAGAGGAACGGCAGGATATCAGGGAATTCCCGAAGAGGATGTCTATGAGATGCTCGATGATATAAAAAGCCGTTTTTCCATTGATGAAGACCGTATTTACCTTACAGGTCTTTCAATGGGAGGAGGCGGAACAATATGGCTCGGGCTGACTCGTCCCGATTTATGGGCTGCTATTGCTCCGTGCTGCCCGGCACCTCCGGATGAATCAGGTGAACTTGCCTGTAATGCTTCCAACCTGCCGGTACATCTTTTTATCGGGGATAAGGATTTCCTGTATAAAACTGCACAGGACTGGAAAGCAAAGTTTGAAAACAATTCTTCACGGTTTGATTATATTGAATACCCGGGAATTGGACATAACAGCTGGGAATATGCCTATAAAGACGGGTTTATCTTTGAATGGTTCTCACAGTTTAAAAGGGATTTGTTCCCTTCCCAGGTGAAATTTGCTACCAGGTGGTTTAAATATAATCAGGCATATTGGGTAAGGTTGGATAATATCACCCCCGGGACACTTGCGACAGTCGAGGCAAAATTTTCCGGAGTGAATTCAATTGATATTATAACTACCAATCTTGAAGCTTTAACACTGAACCTGGCCGGACATTCTCAGTTCAACCCGGCAAAGAAACTCACTGTGAAGATTGACGGTAAATCATTTAATATCAGTACCGCGGATGGCGTGTCATTTATGAAGAACAATGGCGTCTGGACCAACCGCAAATTTGCTCCCCAGCTTACTTCAAAACGACCCGGAGCGGAAGGCCCTGTTAGTGCCGCAACAAGCAGTAATCATATTTATGTTTATGGTACCGGGGGAAATCCTTCAGCTACAGAACTTGCTGCCAGACGGGCTCTGGCGGCATCTGCCGCCGACTGGTCAGGAATGGGCGGAAGAATAATGATATTCCCCAGAGTATTGTCAGATAAAGAGTTACGTGAAAGCGATTTTGATAACTGTAATATCATTCTTTTCGGTACACGTGAAACCAATCTGATCATAGACAGGCTTGGTGATAAGCTCCCTCTTCACCTTAATGATGATGTCAGGGATCACGGTCTCGTTTATATCTATCCCATTAATGATCATTATGTGCTTATCAATTCAGGACTGCCCTGGTGGACACCTCCAAAAAGCAAAGCCAGACAGGGGGGAATGGCTTTTATGGGATCAGCGATTGAGATGCTTAAAAATTATAAGGATTTTATTCTCTTTAAGGAGACTCCTGATAATATAATTTCAGAAGGATATTTTGATAATAATTGGAAGCTACCTGCAGATGCTCTTTCAGCTATAAAATCTTCGGGAGTGACGGGAATAAAATGATCCTGAGATTGTCTTAATTTATATAATTCGAATTTTCTTTCCTTTGTGTATCCTTTGTGTAATCCTTAGTGCGCCTTTGTGGTTAATGAAAAAAATAATCTGCGTTAAATGTCATAATCTCCTGATCTTTCTGACCCTGGCCCTGTTTTGCAGTTCCTTAAAGGCTGGTGTTGTAAGGTTCTATGTCATGAAGACAGAACCTTATATGGACGGTAAGACTTTTGGAAATGCAGGTTCTTACATTAAGATAACCGGCCAGATCTATGGTGAAGTGGATCCGGCAGATCCCCTGAACAGTGTAATTCAGGATATAAATCTTGCCCCGAAAAATAAAGACGGGCATGTAGAATATATTTCCGATTACATTATTATCCGCCCTTCCGATATGAGGAAGAGCAACGGTCTGCTTTTCCTCAGTCTTCCAAACCGCGGCAATGCGTTCCCTGCTGATTCGATTTTGCTAAGCCGGGGATATATCTATGCCTGGTGTGCATGGCAGGGTGATGTTCTCAAAGGCAATAACCGCCTTCTGATGAGGGTTCCTTATGCTGGTATTAATGGTGAAGAAGTCTCAGGCATCCACCGTACTGAATACCAGGTAAGTACTCCTGCCAAAACATTGAATCTTGGGAACGGATTTTTTACAGGTAATTCTCATCATAGCTATGAAACTGTTAATCTTGATAATAAGGGATTTTCTTTAACAAGAAGGGTTCTTGAATCAGATGACCGTATTCCCATACCAGACAGTGACTGGGCTTTTTCAGACTGCAGTATAAGACGCTTTCCCGGTGTGCCTGATGAGAAAAAGATATCACTCAAAGATGAATTTCAGCCGGGCTTTATTTATGAGCTGATCTATGAAGCTAAGAATCCTCTGATACTTGGTCTTGGTTTTGCTGCTATCCGCGATTTCACCTCTTTCATAAGGAATGAAGTAAAAGATAAATCAGGATTTCCGAATCCTGTAATGACCGTAGAAATGACCGTTAATCCTGTTAAGGCAACTATTATGCAGGGAGTATCGCAGTGCAGTAATTTTGCCCGGACTTTCCTGTTTCTTGGTTTTAATAAAGATGAAAATGGGAAACAGGTTTTTGATGGTGTAAATGCTCATGTCGGCACACGTCGTATTGCTTTGAATGTCAGGTTTGGAAGGCCTGGAGGAGGAGGATTGCAGCACGAAGATCATCTTTTCCCGGGAAATGATCCTCCGTTTTCATGGGGAAGCGAAACTGATGAAATTTCAGGTATAACGGGAGGTATTCTTGATAAATGCATTGAAACGGGTACCTGTCCTAAGATTATACAAACCTTGAGTTCATCGGAGTACTGGCAATTGAGGGCTTCGCTGACTACGACCGATTCTCACGGGACAAGAGATTTGACAATACCTGGTAATGTCAGAATATATCTGTTTTCCGGAACGCAGCACTCGCCGGCGGATGCTGCCGATCAGATCAGCGGATTCAGGACCAATCCCAACTCATATGCTCCATATCATCGGGCAATGCTGGTAGCTCTTGAAAAATGGATACTTGAAGCTAAAGAACCGCCTGCAAGTGCTTATCCGACAATAGCTTCAGGTACATTGGTTTCTCCCGCCAGGGAAAGTATTGGCTGGCCGGATATTCCGGATGTTCCATATAACGGGAAAGCAAATGAACTACCTCTGCTTGATTATGGACCCGGTTATGATAACCGTAATGTATCGGGAATTTTAACCAAAGAACCTCCCGGAGCTGCATCTGAAAAGGTTTATAAAACACTCGTCCCGGCGGTGGATAAGGATGGTAATGAGATTGCCGGGATAAGAAGCATCGATATACGGGTACCTCTTGGAACTTATACAGGGTGGGCCCTGAGGCGGGAAGGTTTCGGTAAAGGTGATCTGTCATCACTTAACGGTATGTTCATTCCATTTAAAGGAACAAAAGAAGAGCGGAAGACTGCCGGTGATCCGAGGTTATCTGTTGAAGAGCGATACAGGGATCGTGAGAGATATCTTAAAGCAGTCAGGAAAGCAGCAGAGGAACTTGTAAATGAAGGCTTCCTGCTTCCGGAGGATGCAGAGATTGAGATTGAAAAGGCCGAGAAAAGCAGTGTTTTAAAATAAAAAATGTCAACTAATACTTTCCGAAGTCAATTTTTGAATAGCATAATTAAATTCAAGTTGTTCATAATGTTACGTACATACTTCAACCGTCATTACCCCCTTCCCGGCC
>CAYPHL010000181.1:4712-6325 GCA_964410385.1 uncultured Rikenellaceae bacterium
CTGGCTAATAGTTCCTGAAAGGGTTCGGGAGAAAAAAACTTTTCCCCCCTGGGGGAAATAAGAAAGGGGGTAGTTATCATTTAAACTGAAATGAAATTAACAGCATAGTAAACATCAATCCAAAGCAATTATCCCATGAACTCCGACAGACGAAATTTCCTTAAGACAATGGGCACAGGTGCTACCGGCCTTGCCCTCGGAACAGTTGCAATATCTGCATCTGGTTGTGCTTCACCCGGACCTAAGCCTGAAGAAAATGATGGCCCGGTACTCTTCATCGGCGAAAACATTGCCCTCGCCGACACTCAATACGGGAAAGTAAGAGGATACCAGCTGAGAGGGATCTATTATTTCCTTGGGATACCTTACGGAGCGGATACTTCAGGTCCGAACAGATTCATGCCACCACAAAAACCCAAACCCTGGACAGATATCTTTCCCGCTGTATGGTGGGGCAATTCTGCTCCTCAGATAATGGAGAAGAGATATGCCAATGTGTATTCATCGTTCATCGATCACTGGAATTATGATGATGTAAGTGAAGATTGTCTTCGCCTTAATGTATTGACACCTGCAATTAACGGCGGGAAAAAGAGGCCGGTGATCGTCTGGCTCCACGGAGGCGGTTTTACCAACGGGAATGCTATCGAGCAGGATGGTTATCACGGGGAGAATCTTGCAAAGAAAGGAGATATTGTTTTTGTCTCGGTGAATCACCGTCTTGGACCGCTAGGATTTACTAACCTTGCCGGTGTGGGTGGAGAGAAATTTGCAGCATCCGGAAATGTGGGGATGCTTGATCTTGTCGCTTCCCTTGAATGGGTAAGAGATAATATTGCGAATTTCGGAGGAGATCCGGGGAATGTCACTATTATCGGCCAGTCCGGAGGAGGAGCTAAGGTCACAACGCTGACTGCCATGCCTTCAGCAAAAGGACTTGTCCATAAAGCTGTGGTGCTGAGCGGTGCGGGTACCAGGTCAGGGGAGAAGGAATATTCGGAAAAACTGGGAGCATATATTCTTAAGGAGGCAGGACTTTCTGCAGGCCAGATCGGTAAGCTTCAGGAAATACCCTGGCTGGATTATATTATGATAGCTAATCGTGCTGCATCAAAGCTGGCTCAGGAGTCTGGTTCTGGACCTTCAGGAATGAGAAGAGGATTTAATCCGGTAGTGGATGGAGTATTTCTGCCCCAGCATCCTTATTATCCTGAAGCCACTCCTGTTGCCACAGATATACCTATGATTATATGTTCGACTATGAATGAATCATCTCCGAGCAGGACCAGTCCGGAGCTTGAGAATATCACACTTGACAAGGTAATTGAGAATGTAAAGACAAGATCAGGTTTCAGCGGCGGATTCGGAGATAAGGCGGCAGATGTTGTAAATGCCTATGCCAAAGTATTTCCTGATAAAAAGCCTGTTGAGATATGGTCAATGGTCAGCAGCAGCCGTCAGGGTGTTGTCTCTCTGGCAGATGCCAAGTCTAAGCAGCCAGCACCTGTATATGTTGCATGGTTCTGCTGGCAGCCGCCATTGTTCGACAACCGGGCCAGAGCCGCTCATTGCGTGGATATCTGCTTCTGGTTTAATAATACCGATCTTATGCT
>CAYPHL010000182.1:0-4173 GCA_964410385.1 uncultured Rikenellaceae bacterium
TCCTGGAACTTCTGATTGTACTGCCCGCTCACCGGAATATAAGTATTGTTGTCAAATACGATACGATTCCGGTCAATTGTGGTTATCTTTTCAAGATTTACTATATAAGATCTGTGAACCCTCATAAACTTATCCTGCGGCAGGAATTCCTCAATCCGCTTTATACTGATAATGGTCATTATCGGCTTCTGACTTGTCATATGTATGCGAATATATTCACGCATGCCTTCAATATACTTTATATCTGACAGGTTTATCCTCAATACTTTATACTCGGATTTTATGAACAGAAATTTATCATTGCCCTCTATCTTTGTTGATTTTTTATCCTGGAGACTAAACCATTCAAGTGCTTTATTTACCGATTTTAGGAAGACATCATAATCGATCGGTTTTAACAGATAGTCCAGCGCATTGACCTTGAATCCTTCAATGGCATACTCACTGTATGCAGTGGTAAAGATTACCTTGGGGGGATTCGACTGGGACTTTACAAAATCCAGACCATTCAGATCAGGCATATTAATATCCACAAACATCAGGTCGATTTCATTCTCCTGAAGGAAAGAAACCGCTTTTATTGCACTGTCAAATTCTGCTTTAAGATCAAGGAAAGGTGTCTTTCTTATGTAACCTGCTATCTGTTGAAGGGCGAGCGGCTCATCATCTATGGCAATACAATTTATCATACAGGAATAGTAAGGTGTGTAATAAAAACATTCCCTCTGTCTATAATGTCAAGAATATATTTATCCTTGTATAACAGGTCAAGTCTTTTTCTTGTATTCCCAATTCCAATACCTGATTCGGTTTCTTTTGGATTTCCATTATTCTTGCTGTTTTTTATCACTAATTGGAGGTTATCGGGTGCAAAAGAAAGTTCTATGTCAATAAAAGATTCCTGCATATAACTTATACCATGCTTGAAGGCATTTTCGAGCAAAGAAATTAAGAGAAGAGGCGGAACTGATTTATCCGGTATCTTATCTGGAATAATTAATTTTATCCTTACACCTTTCGAATATCGTAGCTTCATAAGATCAACATAGCTCCTGATAAAATCCACCTCGCTTTTCAATGAACTCAGTTCATGGTCGGAATCATAGAGCAGGTGACGCATCAGGTTAGAAAGTTTAATGACTGATGTTTTTGCCTCTGCAGCATCAACATCAATAAGAGAATGGATGTTATTCAGGGTGTTCATGAAAAAATGAGGACTTATCTGATGCTTCAGAAAGGCAAGCTGAGTTTCGATATTTTCCTTTTCCAGTATAATACGCTGCTGTTCGGAATATACCCATTTCGAAGTTGTCTTCAGTCCTGTGTCAAACCCAAATAGAAGGACTGAGAGTATCAGCAGATTTATATATGGTGGGATCGGCTCAGGTTGTGCAGGATTGACCTGCCTTTTTCTTTGTTGTCGTTGAGGCGGGGGAGGATACTGTTCAGGATTCCTGCCGCGCACATCTTCTGAAATGGAGTTTACAGGTGGTTTCCTGCCGGTTTTTACATCAGGCTTCCTGTAATAAATGTACATTCCGCCAACAGCAACAGCGATAAGAAGTGAAGCAGCTACCATATAAAGTGCTCTCCTGTTCCGGAAAAACAAATATGGCAGAAAGACAAACCGGTTAATAAGGAAAAGGGAAAGAAGGATAGAATGTTCTTTCCATAACTTAATTACATGATCCCAGTCTATTCGCCCTCCTGATTGACCAAGCAACAGTGGAGAAGCAAAAAGTAACAGCCAGAAAAGACTGATTACCGATATCTCAAACAGACTGAATTTCCTGAAATTCTTTGAGATTTCCTCCATTATGCTGGTCATTTAAGATCAAAATTAGCATTATTTAATCTATATAGTCCTATAGGATTCAGACATTTACTACGGATATATCTCTATAAATCCTCCCGGAGTCATGTTCTTCCCTGCAAAAGCAGCATAATCAACGGGATATTTATAAACCCTGAATACTGAATTCATTGTTTCGTTTTCCCGGGCAGGATCTTCCGCAGGCTGATTCCCCTGAGTTATAATTCCTGTTTTATCAACCGGACAGATGTATTCCCAGACAATCTCTCCGGATGTTGTAACTTCCAGGAACCTGCCAATCGTTCCTGAACATATTATTGTATTTCCGTTTGGCAGGCGGTGTGCCCCGGAAATATTTTCTGAATACATTGGATCTTCAGTCGTGCCCCTGTAGGTCCATGTGAAATTTGACGGACTAAGAGCTGTGCCGGCAACTATTGTGTAACTACCATCCGGATTGATAGCTGGAATGAACTCGTCAACTGTGGAATAATCCCCCCGTACGAGCCCATTATTAAAGCATGTCAGGTTCCCTTCTCCCGGGTACCCGGGTCTTACCCACTCAACATCATGCTGCTGAAAATACCTCTGGTCTGTAGCTGTCCCTGCACCATAGCAAAGCGGATTACCCCACCGGTACAGAAGATCACCACCTTTTCCTCTTGTACCTCCGGAATGACTGCCGGATTCTGCAGTTGTTGTACTGTGGTCGATGATCCATACTTCACTGTTACCCCTGACACTCAATGCGATCTGGTTGAGCTGAGGATTATAATCTATGGAGTTCATATGATTCCAGAATGCCGGTAAGTTTTTCTGGTCGCCATCGCAGTCGATTAGTTCGGGATGCTGTTTTGGATTTCCATAGTTTGCCATTGTTGCGTCATAATCCTGTATCAGATGATCCCAGGTATGCCATTCCCATACTATATTTCCTCCTTTCGGATAAACAGGTTCTATTTCAATCACACAATCCGGAAGCATACCTTTTGTGACAATATCAGGTTGAAGTTTGGAGGGATTGAATCCTGCAGCAAGGCACTCTTCATATGTTTTCTTCTCAACAACGAGCATCAGAATATTTCCATTCGGAAGCTTTTTAATGTCGTGATGCTGCATATAGGTATCTGTTGAAAAATCGAGTTCCCATACCAGGTTGTCGTCCCAGTCATATTCTTCAATCCTTCCTCCTTCGCCACCTCCGCTGCTGAGCTTTCCTTTCGTCATGCATGCACGTAAAATATGGCCATTTTCAAGAAGATAGACAGACTGTCCGGGAGCATAGGTGCTTGCATTCCATTCATGAATTATACGCCCCTCATTATTTATCAGGTAGGTCATTGTATTCTGTTTCGGTGCAAACAGAGTATATCCGTTATAAACTTTGGATGTATTATTTATAAAAAGTCCGACCGTCCTGGTACCCGTATATCCATCGTCGGGTTCATCCTTTTCCTTGCTGCATGATGCAGGGATTATAACCAACAAGAAAAATAAAAGGTACGCATGCATGGTTCTGCTATTAATTATTTTCATACTAATAATTATTTATTTATTTCTTACTATTCTGAAACCCAGATGATAATATGGATGATTCGGATCCTGAGGCCCGCGATAATATGATGGATTCCGGTTAGAAACCCTTGAATGGCCGTCGTTGATCCCGTTGGTTGACAGCCCGTTATACCAGTTACCCCCTCTCATTCCGCGGTATGGCTTTCCATCGGGCATAATGAAACCGCTTGACGGGCCTGTAGGATTATCAGTTGGACTGATGCTGTAATAATTCTGACCATACCAGTCATTTATAAATTCCCAGACATTGCCCTGCATATCATAAAGTCCGAAACCATTTTTACCATCAGATGTCTGGTATGTTGAAGCGTTGCCAGGCCAGTTGTAATCTGATTTATATTTTAAACTGCCGTCGTAAAAAGCCACCGGAGTAGTATTGGGATATTCCGCTGACTCGTAGGGATCGCCCGAAGCCGGTAGATTTACACTTTTAATATCGATAGTGTTACCGTTCGGGTAATTGTAATAGGGATCTGTATGTCCTCCCCTGGCAGCATATTCCCATTCGGCTTCCGTTGGCAACCTGTAACCTTTCTTTGCAAAATCGCAATTACCAGTTACAAGGTCATAACATTCTTCAAGCCCCTTCATCCTGCTCAGCCAGTTGCAGTATGAAATGGCACCTGTCCACATCACCCCTACAACAGGATGCTGAGCACGAAAATCAGTTACTGAAAAAGAACCGTCCGAAAAATCAATACTGTAATATGATGCATATTTATTTGTATAGTATAATGGTTCTGTACCGTCGGTCGCATAGACGATATTATTCCTTACCCCGATCA
>CAYPHL010000182.1:4273-6320 GCA_964410385.1 uncultured Rikenellaceae bacterium
CCCGGCCGGTATGTATCAAATCCCCAGATACCATCCAGGTTATATCCTCCCATTTCGTAGAGATAAGCGAATTCAACACCGCCCCTCATGTCACTGCCATTGCCCCCTACCAGGTTATGGCAGAATACAAACTTGAATTTTGCACTACTTTTGGAAACAACATCTTTAAACCAATCATATTGTTCCTTTCCGAGTGAGAATCCCCATTCCGACTTAATGGCAGAATACCAGAAAGGATCGAGCACCACAAACAGGGCATCACCCCACTCCCAGGCATAGTAATTCTGGCGCAGGCCGACGACCGGTTCATTGACATTGTTCCCGGAATAAAAAGAATCTGGCACCGGGTTTGAAAAATAAAGTTTTCTGGTATTTGCTGCCATGGCCGCCACACTTCCTTCCGACCCGTCATAGCGCCACCCAAGTTCACCTTCATGGTTCCCAAGAACCAGATATAACGGAATAGAATGACATATCCTGTCGAAATATGATCGCAGGAGAAGGTGGCGTGATGTTATTACAGCCTGAGTTACCGGTGGAGTTTGCTTCTCCGACATAAATGTATCGCCAAGGTCGATAAGGAAATCAGGACTTGCAGCTGCAATATTCTTCAGCGTCAGAGCATAAGCTGCAGTATCAGAATTAACGTCAAGATGCGGATCTGCTTCGATGGCAAATTTAAATGTTGTGCCCGCTGACCTGCAAGTTTGAAATGAATGTTCCGGACCTGCTAAATAGGTTCCCGGATTACCAACGGCCCGATATCTCGCCCTGTAATAATATTTCGCTCCAGGGTCAAGATTTTCAATTACGACTTCATCAGGGACACCTCGTAGAACTGTATAAATCTCCGTCTTTAAAATGAATGATCCTGATGTTTTTCCATATTCCCAGTAGATCTCAGTATTGATATCTGACAGCAGGTTTATTGTAACCGATGATGCAGCAGGTCTTGAAAGGATTTCTGATATTCCGGGCTGTTTCAGTATTTCAGGAACATTATGCTTGACGCATGATAGAAATAGCGATAATGAAAAGAGCAGTAATGTTTTTTTCATTATCACAATGAGGATATTTGTTTCTTCATTCAATTTCATCAGGAGAATTGAAAAGGATCATTTAAACAGGAAATCCGTATTTTCAACAACCGGCATAGCTATCGGAGCAGAGTATAAGAATGCTCCGGGCGGATCGATGTATCCCAGGTTCTCAGCGACAATGCAAACGTCATAATCATCACTACCAGACCGGTCATGTTAATTTCTGATTTTTTCATATCTATATTCATGGTCTTAAGAATTATGGACGTGAATAATAAACTGTCATTTTTGCACTTGAGAGTGTTATGTTTTCAATGGCATCAAGCAGAACCTGCCGCGTCACTTCTGTCTGGGGAACACTGATTACAGGATTTGATGAAAGTGCATATACCGTATAAGTATATGCTTTGATACCAGGACCCCGCGAGCAGGGCGGTGCATATTCATTTCTGTCATTGACACTGTTTGTTCCAAGGGTTCCGATATCTGAGACATTTTTTACAAGATTGTGCACGGTTACCGGTATGTTATACAATACCCAGTACCAATGTATATCTGTTGGTGATGCTTCATGGTGCATTATTAAAGCAAATGCCGCTGTCCCGTCTGGTACTCCCGACCACTCAAGAGGAAGTGTTGCACTCACTCCGTCACATGTATAATCAATGGGTAGTAAACTGTCAGATTTTATTTCAGAACTTGAAATCACAAATCCGGATTCTTTATCTGTTAAGTCATCTTTCTTATGACAGCAAGAAAAAATGATAAGTGATAATATTATAATTAATCTTGCCTTTTGCCTGTTTGGATGTGTCCTCATGTTAGCAATCCTAAAAACTGTCTGAAAACGTTTACTATCTGTAAATCATTTGATAAAAGTATTGCCATGAGGTTTAAAGACAAAAAGAAATCAACCAATCGATGTTTTTCAATAACTGAACTGAATAATTTATCAATTGGCTAAAAGCCCATCAATAATAAAATGAACCTTATAGTCTAAACTTCCA
>CAYPHL010000183.1:0-6297 GCA_964410385.1 uncultured Rikenellaceae bacterium
ATGAAGATCAGCATTATTAATGGTCCCAACCTCAATCTTCTCGGGAAGAGAGAGCCTGCAAAATACGGGAGCACTTCCTTCGATGACTACCTGGCTAATCTCAGGGCAAGATATCCCGTTATCGAATTCAATTATTTTCAGTCAAACATTGAAGGAGAGATAATCGATGAGATACAAAGGAAGGGATTTACTTATGATGGGATTATAATAAATGCCGGAGGCTATACACATACATCGGTGGCTATAGCCGATGCCATAGCTTCAGTCCTTACCCCGGCGGTTGAGGTTCATATTACAAATATATCAGCACGCGAGGAGTATCGCCACACAAGCCTGATAGCTGCCAGATGCCTCGGTTCGGTTGCCGGCTTCGGCCTTGACAGTTACCGGCTGGCCGTGGAAGCTCTTATTGAAAAATTGAAACAGGAAAAAAAATGAATATGGTTCGCAAGAGAACAAAAATAGTCGCCACTATATCCGACAAGAACTGTGAACCGGATTTTATCAGGCAGCTATATGAAGCCGGGATGGATGTTGTCAGGATAAACTCGGCACACCTTGATCTTTCCGGCGCATTGCGCATAATAAGAAATGTGAGGGAAGTATCCGATAAGATCGCTATCCTTATTGATACAAAGGGTCCTGAAATACGCACAACGGTTTGCGACAATCCGATAACTGTCAAAAAAGGAAAAACCATAAAAATTGCCGGGGATCCCGAACAGAAATCATCGCAGGAAATGCTTTATGTAAGCTTAAGGCGCTTTGTAAATGAAATACCTTTAGGCGCAATGGTCATGATCGATGATGGTGAGATCGAACTGAAAGCCGTAAGGAAAGAGGGTGATATACTTATCTGCAAGGCTGAAAATGACGGGATAATCGGATCCAGGAAGAGTGTTAATGTGCCGGGGGTTAAAATAGAGCTGCCTTCACTGACTGACAAAGACAGGGTTTTTATTAAGATGGCAGCTGAGAATGATTTAGAATTCATAGCACATTCATTTGTAAGATCACGCCAGGATGCTCTTGATGTTCAGGCTGAGATAGATAAATATAAGAGCGGAATAAAGATCATAGCCAAGATAGAGAACCAGGAAGGGGTTGAAAATATAACTGATATTCTCGAAGTTGTATATGGCATAATGGTGGCAAGGGGTGATCTGGCAATCGAAATACCTTATGAAAAAATACCATCAATACAGAGGATGATAATATCGAGGTGTATCTATTGCAGGAAACCTGTTATTGTTGCAACCCAGATGCTCCACTCGATGATTGCAAATCCCAGGCCGACAAGAGCTGAAGTAAGCGATATTGCCAATGCTATTTATTCACAGACAGATGCAATAATGCTTAGCGGAGAGACTGCCAACGGAAAATATCCTGTGGAAGCTGTCAGGACAATGACAAAGGTGGCCATTGAAGTCGAAAGGAATAAGGAGAAATTCCTTGACACTCCTTTCATAAATGTTACTGGGGAGATCTCATCATATCTGGCAAAAGTAGCGGTTGAAACATCGATCCGGATCGGGGCAAAGGGAATAATTGCCGATACCAGCGGAGGCAGAACGATAAAAGATATGGCAGCATACAGGGGTTATAACCTGATCCTCGCACAGTGTTATACAACAAGGGCAATGAGGGAACTGGCGCTTTCATATGGCGTTTATACAAGCTACCAGGAACGCAGGGAATCGATTGATGAGTTTATTCGTATAGCCCTTGATAAGATGACAACGACACATGATTTCGACGGCGATGATGTTGTAGTTGTTCTTGCCGGAAACTTTTCTGGAGGATCCGGATTTTCGTTCATTGAAGTAGGAACTGTTGATTATCTTGTAAACAGGGCAAGAATATCCGGGAAACCCGGCTGATTGGTCTGATTTTTGAGGATATTTCCAGGCCTGAAGACATACTGGGATGGTAAAGATTCTGACACTTTCAATATTGGTCATGTTGCACCCGGTACATGTGAGCCTCACAAGTATAGAGCATGTACCCGGTACAGATTCCATAAAGGTATTTGTAAGAATGTACTTTGATGATTTCCTGCTCGACTATAAGTTGTTCGATAAAGATTCCGGACAGTCTTATAGTCCTGACAGTCAGTCGTTCCCGGAAGAACTTCTGGGCAGGTATCTGACGGGGAAAGTAGTTATTTCGGTAAACAATAAACAGCTTGAAGGCAAGTTATTAAATCAGACACTGGCAACCCGGGATAATGAGATAAGTGCCAACCTTGTTTTCAGGTCAGAGGGCAAACCGGCAGTTATTTCAGTAAAGAATGAGATAATGACGGGGTTATATGAAGATCAGGCTAATATGACAATAATCAGGGTTAATGATTTTGAGGAAGGAGTAAGGCTGACTCCGGAGAAAACAGATCTGACGTTTTTTATAAGGTAACTGGAGGAAGTAAGGAGGCAGGTTATGAAAAGACTTTTGGCGATTTTACTGTTATCATTTGACTTTTTGATACTTTCAGCCACCCATAACAGGGCGGGTGAAATAACGTATGTTCAGATTTCGGATCTGACATATGAGATAACAATAACAACATTTACTTATACATTAAGCCTGGCCGACAGACAGCAGCTTGATGTAGACTGGGGTGATAACACTGTTTCCACTGCTGAAAGGATCGAAAAAGTCACTTTGCCCAATTATTACAGGCGGAATGTTTATAAGATCAGGCATACCTACCCCGGACCGGGTGTTTACAGGATAGTTGTACAGGATCCCAACAGAAATTACGGAGTGAAGAATATCCCGAACAGTGTAAATGTTGTATTTTCAATCTCCACAATACTGATTGTAAATCCATCGATGGGAAGGAACAGCACTCCCGTTTTGCTAAATCCCCCTTATGACAAGGCTGCCCTGGGCTATGTGTTCATTCATAATCCGGCTGCCTTCGATCCTGATGGCGACAGTCTTTCATATCAGCTTACAACATGTACCCGTGAAAACGGAAAGCCTATCGAGAATTACACTTTGCCTCCTTCTACATACTACCTGCGTGTTGACTCAGTTACCGGCGACCTTATCTGGAATACTCCTGCTGATACGGGGATCTATAATGTTGCAATGGAAATTCAGGAATGGAGGGGTGGGAAAAAAATTGGGACTGTAGTCCGCGATATGCAGATCGAGGTTTTCAAAACCAATAACAAACCTCCGGTGAACAGCCCGCTGAAAAATCTCTGTGTCGAGGTCGGAAAACCCTTTCAGTTCATTGTTTCAGCTACCGATCCTAATGGTGATTATATCCAGCAGATTGCTAACTCGGGTGTCTTTAATATCGAAACATGCAAAGCACAGTTTACCAAAATTGATTCGGTTGCCGGGTCCTCGTCTTCGCGCTTCAGCTGGACCCCATGTCATGAAGCCGTGAGAAACCAGCCGTACAATATTGTGTTTAAAGCCGATGATAATAATTCAGAACTGAAGCTTTCGGATATCGATAATATGAATATTAAGGTTCTCGGACCTCCTCCAATTCTTCAGAGCGCTCTTCCTCAGGGTAAAATAATCAGACTGACCTGGGCAAACTACGGAACCGATGCAATAGCAGGATTTAACATCTACCGAAGGGAAGGAGCATCGACCTTTGTCCAGGATTCCTGTACATCAGGCTTACCCGCATCAACCGGATTTGTAAGGGTTGGATATGCAACTGGCAATACAACAATTACTTACATTGATTCTGATAATGACCAGGGCCTTCAGTTTGGTATAGAATACACATACCGTGTCGTGGCTGTATATAATAACGGTACCGAAAGCAAGGCATCAAACGAGATAACCTCATCGCTTGTTTCAGGTGTCCCCGTGATAAAAAATGTTAGCGTTAACAGCACACATCCCTCGACCGGTACCATTTTCCTTGGCTGGAAAAAGCCATCGAGGCTTGATACAATCCCTGCACCCGGTCCATGGGAATATATTATATACAGGGCTGACGGAATTACAGGAACAGACTATTTAAAGATCCGGTCTATTCCAACATCAACCCTTAATGATACAACATTTACCGACACCCCGGTCAATACACAAACTACCGGATATATATACAAAATAGAGCTCTGGAACAGAACACCGGGCAGTGAATTCATTGTAGGTGAAGCGGCATATGCATCTTCTGTTTTCCTGACAGCAAATCCGGGCGACAGAAAGGTCAGGTTTATTATCGGGAGAAACGTTCCATGGATAAATACCCGTTATGATTTTTTCAGGCAGAACAGCGTTACAATGAAATTTGACTCGGTAGGTACCACGAACCAACTGGAATTTACTGACTTAAATCTTGAGAACGGGAAAAGCTATTGCTATTATGTCAGATCTGTCGGAGCTTATCCTTCTGAAAATATGCCAAAAAACCTGGTTAATTTCTCACAGATAACCTGTGTTACTCCTGTAGATAATGAAGCTCCCTGCCCCCCCGAACTGCATGTTACCAGCCAGTGTGACAGCCTGTACAACCATCTTCGCTGGACCATCGATGATCCGCTATGTAAGGAAGATATTTCAGGTTACAAGATATGGTATGCCATGACATATGAGGAGACGCTGGCCCTGATAGCAACCATAGACAATAAAAATACCCTTACCTACAAACATTATCCGGGAGATATTATTTCGGGTTGTTATGCTGTATCTGCTTTCGATATACATGGAAATGAAAGTGAAAAATCATTAAAGGTTTGTGTCGATTCGTGTAATTTCTATGAAATTCCCAATGTATTCACTCCAAACGGGGATAATTTCAATGATGAATTGATAGCCAAGGCTTCCGGTCTGGTGGAGAAGATAGATTTTAAACTGTTTAACCGTAACGGACTTTTAATCTTCAGCACCACCGAGCCGAGGATCAACTGGGACGGTACCTATAAGGGCAAGATAGTTTCACCGGGTGTGTACTTTTATCAGTGCGATGTCTTTGAACGGCGAATTACGGGACTGGAACAGTTCCACCTTACAGGATTTGTTCATGTAATAACTGAAAAGAGAGCAGAAGTCAGAAAGGAGGAGACCAAATGAAAACAAGACTACTATATATAGCAGGTATCCTGCTGGCGCTTACTGTTCTGGTATTGCCCGAACCGGCATGCGGTCAATCAGTCCTCGATTATCTGTTAAAGGCAAAAGCATTCAATTCCTCAGGAAAGCCTGATAAGTCTGTTGAGATACTTACCGAAGCTTTGGAAAAACAGAAGAACAGCCGCCTTCTCCTTGAAAGAGCTGAAGCATATATATCAAAAGGTGACTATTCGGGAGCGATTGCCGATCTGAATTCTGCCAATGATCTTCATGATCAATCAGGAGAATATGCTCTTGCAAGGGTGTATGCACTAAAGGGGGATGCTGCTACTTCCCTGTATCATCTTGAGTTGAGTATGAAGTCTGATTTCAGGAGGAGTGAAAAGGAAATAATGCTCGATCCGGCATTCAGCAGGATAGAGAACAGGCCGGAGTGGAGGCAGTTCTGGAAAAAAGACTGGTATTCGTTGACTGAAAAAAAGATCTCGGAAATAGAGTATTATACATCAAACGGAAAAATTGAAGAAGCATCGGCGGTTCTTAATGAGCTTGAAAAGAGTTACCCGGGAAGTGTGACTGCAAGGTATGCTGAGTCACTTGTGGATATATCTGCCGGCAGGTTTACATCTGCTGTCAGGATACTTTCAGAATTGCTTGCAACCGATCCAGGAAATGAGAAATTTCTGAAAGCCCTGGCTCAGGCGCAGGAAAACCTTAATAATCCGGCGGGCGCCTCAGGTACCTACTCTAAACTGCTTAACCTTGATGTAGCTGATGCAGTTCTTCTTTTACAGCGTGCCGAATGTTACAGGAAAACCGGCGAAACTGATAAAGCAATTGCCGATATTGAGAAATATCTTGAATTATATCCCGGAGACAGAAAAGCCTTGAGCATGGCGGGAAAACTGAATGCCACTTCGGGAGATAACCTTAAAGCGCTGAAATATTTCTCGGAAAACCTGAAAAATAATCCGAATGATCCTCAGTGTTATTTGGACAGGGCTGGTTCATATTTCGCAGCAAGGTCGTGGGACTGGGCTGTTAAGGATTATGCGATGGCACTGGATCTGGATCCCGGAAATTCGGAGACCTGGCTGTACAAAGGCATTGCACTTCTCAACTCAGGAAAAACAGATGATGCCTGCTTTGATTTTAAGAAATCCTTCAGCCTCGGGAACAAGAAAGCTACAGATTATATCAGCAAACACTGTATCAAATAAGTTTCAGGGTTTCAGGGTTTCAGGGTTTCAG
>CAYPHL010000184.1:0-2414 GCA_964410385.1 uncultured Rikenellaceae bacterium
TTAAAATGGACCGCAGGAATTTTTCAAAGAAGATGATCGTTGCCGGAACAGCTGCCGGAATAAGCAGCAATTCATTATTATTCAGCAATGAAGAACAGATCATGAAAGAAGACACCAGAAAACTGCCCGTCAGGGAGTTTGATGTGATAGTTGCAGGAGGTGGTACAGCCGGTGCTGTTGCAGCCATTGCATCAGCACGGAACGGCGCAAAGACAGCATTGATTGAATCGAAGGGCTACCTGGGAGGCACTGTTGTCGAGGGTGGAACGGCTCTTCACAGCTTCTTCAACCTCTGGACAGCCTTCCCGGGTGTTGAGAAACGGCAGGTTGTAAAAGGTATCGCTCAGGAGATCATCGACCGGCTTCTTCTTATCGGAGGAACCACAGGTCATGGAACTGTAACCGGAAGGATTGATTATGACAGCGTATGTACTGCCATTGATACGGAATTATATAAACTGGTTGTCCATGAAATGATTGCAGAAGCTGGTGTTACTGTATTCACAAATACACTGGTTGCCGGCGCTCTGAGAAAAGGTTCAATAATTGAATCAGTAATAACCCAGAGCAGGGCGGGAAGAGAGCTATTCAAGGCGAAGTGTTTTGTCGACAGTACAGCATATGGCGATCTTTCTGCTTATGCAGGTGCGGAATTTGTCGAACTGAATGACCATCCGGTTTGCAACAGCATGGGAATGGGTAATGTAAACATAGAAAAATTATATGCCTATCTGGTTAAAAATAATGCCCTGGGAGATCTTGCTTACGGATTGCGCGACGGGAAGGACGGACAGATAATAAGGATAGGAAGTGAAGGCGGTTATACAATAAGAGGCAAGCTTCCCAAAGAATTTGTTGACGGTGTCGTGAAGCTCGGATCAGGACTTATCACGACAACAGTTCATGATAACTATCTCATGTTCATTAAGGTGAATTATAAATTGCCTGTCAGCCCGACAAACAGGGATGAAGTCGCCAATGCCGAACTTATTATAAGGCAAAACCAGTACAAAACACTGGAGTTATTCAGAAAATATCTGCCCGGATGTGAAAATGCTTTCATCGCCCGGACAAGTCCTTCTTTAAATATACGACGCGGAAGGACAATTACATGTGATTACGACATTTCGATAGACGATGTTATCCAGGGGAGACATTTTGATGATGATATTATGGCATATGGATTTCATGATTCAGCACCAAAGTATCAGATTAAGAATGGAGGCACTTATGGTGTACCATTTAAAGCTTTAAGGGTGAAAGGTATTGACAATCTGCTTGCTGCAGGCATGTTAATAACTACTGATTTTCAGGCACATATGTCAACAAGGAACACTGTCTGCTGTATGGGACAGGGACAGGCGGCAGGTACCGCTGCAGCACTCTGTGCGTTAAAGAAAACAGGAACCCGCGATCTACCCTATAGCACCCTGAGAGATGCCCTGATAAAAGGAAACGTTTATCTTGAAAGTTAGCTGGGTTTTTAATTGCGTACTAATTGTTTACTTTCCCGGTATTCAGTAATCAGTATTCGGTATCGTAACCGGATACCACTTACCGATTGCCGCTAACCGATTACCGAATACCCGAGCTTTTTGCCAACTACCAACTGCCAACTGCCAACTTTCTATTTCACAACACTAAGCCATGCCTCCGCCATCAGGGCTGCACCAGCCAGTGATGCATGCACCCCGTCGCCTGTCCAGTATGCCCCCGGAGCCCGTTTCTGAGCCTCATCATAAACAGCCTGGTATGGAATGAATGTCGCGCTGAACTGAGTGGCAATTTCCCTGGCTGCTTTCTGGTACTCATTAAATTCTGGATACCATTTGTCATCAACAGCTTTTACTCCTCTTACTCCGAAGGGTTCGCCGATAATAAATTTAACACCTGGCAATGCTTTTCTTGTTCTTTCAAGAAGGGCAATATAATCCCTGCGGTAAACTTCGACAGTACCGTCATAATTACCATTGAGCTTATGCCAGATATCATTGACCCCGATAAGAATACTTACCACATCAGGTTTCAGTTCGAGACAATCCTTGTCCCATCTTTCGGCAAGCTGAAAGACTTTATTTCCGGATATACCTTTATTATATATCTGCAGATCGAGGTGAGCATATTTCAGCAGGAGCTGAGCTGCCGTAAGCATTGCATAGCCCGTCCCCAGTGGTCTTGCCGTATTGTAACCCATATCCTCTTTGTTCCGGCCGGCATCAGTAATAGAATCGCCCTGGAAAAGGATTGTCTGGCCTTTGAGGAGTTTTATTTTCGGTCCACCTTTTGGCACGGCAGCTGATACTATTTCAGGGATACTTATTGCTGCAATAGTTCCCAGAGCAGCTTTTTTAATGAAGCTGCGACGTGAGTTGAGTTGATTGGACATATTTAGTTATTTTACGTTTTGTTTCCTT
>CAYPHL010000184.1:2514-6273 GCA_964410385.1 uncultured Rikenellaceae bacterium
CCGAAGACCGAAGACCGAAGCAACTCTTCTTACTTCCGGCTTCCGGCTTCCGGCTTCCGGCTTCCGGCTTCTTCAATACCGTACCTTTATCTTCACCGCACCCTCCACCGGCTTTTCTGAAGCTACCATAACATAACCGCCACCGCTTCCAGAAGTGATCGCTCCGGGATAATTCGGGAAATAATTTGTTTCAAGATCATTCATTATATGGTCGGGAACTGTAAGAGGAAGTATTTTCTTCCAGGCCCTGAGGGTTGTTGTCATTGATTTTCCAAGACCCTCAACATCCTTATTCAATATCGATTCCCAGCAACTGTCTCCAGCTTCACCAAGTTCCCGTACTGATGATTTTTCCAGATTGACCAGTTTCAAAGGATCATATCCCGACGGACGCGGCTGAACCGGCACCAGGTGGATCACCCTGCTGAGCCATTCGCAAATATCCCTATCGGTTGTCGATTCGATCTTTTCCGGCCAGTATCCGCCCCTGTAACAAAGCCTGTTTATCCCCGGGTATAGAAGTCCTATATGATCCTGCGAACCGGAAACATAGGTTCGTCCGGGAGGATTTTCTGCCCCGAACAACAATCTTGCATTTGTCTCATGATCACCTTCGGGATAACGGTCACCCCATAACTTGATGGCTATTTTCCTCGAACTTGTAGCCAGTCCCGATCTGTCGTTAAAATCCATTGTTGGCCATATCTGGGCCACCACAACCGATCCCGGATGTATCTTCGAAACCCAGGGCTGATCGATCCATCCCCCGGCGATACATAAACGGTAAGGAAACCTGAGCTCTCTTTTTGTTTCTGAACTCGACCTGCCGGGTAATCCGGGTTCAGGTATCCTGTCAAGAACAACATATTCTACTCCCTCTTTCTTACAAAGCGCCTCTTTATCAGCAGAATGACCATCCTTATTGACTATAAAGATGTCGGGTTTAAGTTTCTTCAAATCAGGCTCAAAATCGAGCAAACCTGTTCCGGATGCAAGGAATGCATCCCCGACATATTTAATTGACCGGACAATATAGAGTCGCTCCTGTTCTGAGAAATAAGGTTTCTTACCTTTCAGGACAAATATATTTTCATCCCGGCCAATGCTTACATACAATTTTCCATAAGCGGATGCAGCTTTGAAAAAAGCTATATGCCCCCCGTGAAGAAGGTCATAACAACCGCTGACAAGCACTTTCTTCTTATTCATAACTATCCGGATTACCGGTTGAAACGGTCTATGTTCTTCCTGTCAGATGAACCGGCAAGCATCTGCTCCCTGATCCAGTCATAAGTTTTTTTCATACCAGTCCTCAGCGGGATGGAAGGTTCCCATCCGAGATATTTCCTGATAAGAGTATTGTCACTGTTCCGTCCCCTTACTCCTTTTGGCGCCGAAAGGTCATACTTCCTTTCAAGCTTATAACCTGCGATATCCTCAACAATGTCAACAAGCTGGTTTATTGATACCATCTCGCTGCTCCCGAGGTTGATCGGTTCATTTATATTGCTGTACATGATATCATTGATACCTTTAATACAGTCCCCGATAAACATAAAGCTCCTGGTCTGCAGACCGTCGCCCCAGATCATTATTTCCTTATTCCCGGTAATTCCGGCTTCTATCACTTTCCGGCATATTGCCGCCGGGGCTTTTTCCCTGCCGCCATCCCAAGTCCCGTAAGGTCCGTAAACATTATGGAACCTGGCTATTCTTGCAGTCAGTCCGAAATCTTCCATAAAGTGCCGGCACATCCGTTCACTGAATAGCTTTTCCCATCCGTAACCATCTTCGGCAAGGGCAGGATAAGCATCGGATTCCTTCAGTCCGGGATTATCGGGATCGGTTTGTTTTTCACCATTATAAACACATGCAGAGGATGCATAAAAGAACCTGTCGATCCCGCAGTCCCGGGAAGCGATAAGCAGATGCGTATTGATAAGAACGCTTATCATGCAGGCTGCTTTGTTTTTCTCAATGAACCCCATCCCTCCCATGTCAGCTGCAAGGTTAAAAACTTCATTATATCCGTTGACTGCCCGGTAGCAGTTTTCCCTCAGCCTGAGATCGAGCACAAGATTATCGGCTTCATCCTGGATCTGGTACCATTCATTCAAAGGTTTAATATCGACTGCCCTTACCTTATGACCTTTGCCGATCATATCCCTTACAAGGTGACCGCCGATGAAGCCTCCGGCACCTGCTATGACTATCTTCTTCATTTCTGATGAAATTAATATATAAATGCAATTAATCTGTTATATTTTATGACCATTCTACACTTGCTGTATTCCTTTGTGTTGCTTATTGACAATTATCCGAAACGAGGTGCTGCCTTTTCAAGCTTCTGCTTATATAAAAGAAAGCCTGCAAGTGCAGTAATTGCCGCAGAAATTCCTATTGTATATGATATTCCTCCCGGCAGTGAAAATCCTTCCGGGGCAAATAATATATAGGTAATACTTACCGCAGTCATGAAGAATGCCGGAATAAGTGTTACCCAATAAAATTTCCCGGATTGTAAAAGATAAACTGTTACGGCCCACAGGACTACCATGGCAAGGGTCTGGTTTGACCATGCGAAATAGCGCCAGATTATTGCGAAATCTATTCTTGTAAGCAGAAATCCCACGAGGAACAGCGGGATGCTGATAAATAGCCTGTTTTTTATCGGTCCCTGTTTATATTTCAGGAAATCGGAAACTATCAGTCTGGCGCTCCTGAAAGCTGTATCTCCCGATGTTATTGGAGCTGCAACTACTCCAAGAAGAGCAAGTATGCCGCCGACTTTACCCAGAAGGGAGTTTGAAATTTCATTAACCAGATAAGCCGCATTACCTTTCTGGGCGGTCATCATCTCATTCAAAGCCCCGACGCCTCCATAAAAGCTCATCCCAATTGCTGCCCAGATCATTGCGACTATACCTTCAGAGATCATTGCACCATAGAACACCCTTCTTCCAAGTTTTTCATTTGTCAGGCATCTGGCCATCAGTGGCGACTGAGTTGAATGAAATCCTGAAATAGCACCACATGCAATTGTGATGAACATCATAGGGAAGACCGGGAATTTTTCCGGATTGGCATGAAGATTCCGGATATTGGACAAGGTCAGTTCCGGAATGTGATATCCTTTTACAAATAATGCTGTAATGAGACCTATTGCCATGAAAAGAAGTGCGAACCCAAAGACCGGGTATATCCTTCCTATTATCTTATCGATAGGGAGCATTGTTGCAAGTACATAATAAATAAATACAATCCATACCCAGAAGGTCATTGTAAGTGCTTCGGGAGTAAGACTTGCCAGTATACCGGCCGGTCCCATAATGAATACTGCACCCACAAGAACCATCAGAACAACAGTAAACCCCCTCATGAACTGTTTTACACCCTTCCCCAGATATATACCTACTATCTCAGTTATGCTTAATCCGTTATGACGTATTGAAAGCATTCCTGAGAAATAATCATGAACACCTCCCGCGAAAACTGAGCCAAGAACGATCCAGAGGAAGGCTACCGGTCCCCACATTGCACCGGCAATGGCACCAAAAATAGGCCCGAGTCCGGCAATGTTGAGAAATTGTATCAGGAAGGCCCTCCACCATGGAAGAGGAACATAATCAACGCCATCCTTCAGTCTGAAAGCAGGGGTTTCACGGTTCTGATCAGCTCCTTCGATCTTCTCAATGAATTTTGAATAAGCAAAGTAACCAAGTAATAGTACTCCTATCGAAATAATGAATGTAATCACCT
>CAYPHL010000185.1:0-6264 GCA_964410385.1 uncultured Rikenellaceae bacterium
ATAAAACCATGAAATGAGAATCGAAGTATCAAATGGTGAGATAATTGATAAGCTTACTATCCTTCAGATTAAACTTGAGCGGATAAAGGATGAGCAAAAACTGAAGAATATAAGGAAAGAATATGATGACCTGCAAAAGAAAGCTGATTCTGTAATGCGCCGTGATAATCCGCTGTATAAAGCCCTTTATGAAGTAAATTGCGAATTATGGGATATTGAGGATCATATACGGGATCTTGAGCGCCGGAAGGAATTCGGAAGCGATTTTATAGAAACAGCCCGGTCGGTCTATTTTAAGAACGACAGAAGAGCAGAATTAAAAAAGGAAATTAATATTGTCACTTCCTCCGGTTTTACGGAAGAAAAATCCTACGAAAAATATTGATATGCATCTTCTTGTCATCAGGACATCAGCTATGGGAGACGTTGCCCTGACAGTTCCGGTTATCGGTTCCCTGATGGTGCAATATCCCGGAATAAAAGTCACCCTTGTCACAAGAGCTGCATTTAAACCGTTCTTTAATTCTATTCCCCGACTTCAGATATTTGAAGCAGGATTTGATGGCCGTCACAAAGGATTATTCGGATTATTAAGGCTTTACAGGGATCTTAACAAAAGTGGTGATCTTGACTGCATAATTGATCTTCATGATGTTCTGAGATCTAAGATATTACGGTGGTTTTACATTATATCGGGGCGCAGGACTTTCGTGATCGACAAAGGGAGGTCAGAAAAAAGGGATCTTTTAAAGGGCAGGAAAAAGGCCAGGCTTAAGCATTCGGTTATCCGTTATGTGGATGTTTTTTCTGAAGCCGGTCTGAAAATAAGACCGGAAAACTGGAGAAGCATTCTTCCTGCATGTACAGCTTATGGGACAATTGCCGGATTGTTTGAAGGAAGCGGAATAATGAATATCGGTGTTGCACCTTATGCAAAACATTCTCTGAAGATATGGCCCGAATTGAATATGATCAGACTGGCGGAAATGATATCAGGGAAAGTTAAATGCACTTTCTGGCTGTTCGGGGGTAAAGAGGAACAGGAAAGACTTTCAACCCTGCAGGCCTCGATCCCCGGTTCATTCCTTGTTGCCGGTAATTTCTCGCTTGAAGAAGAGCTGGCGCTTATGAGCAGGTTGGACCTGATGATAGCTATGGATTCTGCCAACATGCACCTTGCGGCGCTTACCGGTGTAAAAGTCATCTCAATCTGGGGAGCAACCGATCCGCTTGCAGGATTTGGACCATGGGACCAGCCCGAGGGAAATGCCATAAGAATCCCTGTAGAAGATCTCACATGCAGGCCATGTACAATTTACGGAAAAGGTACCTGCAGAAGGGGTGATCATGCATGTATGAACTGGCTGACACCTGAAATTGTATTTGATAAACTGAATGAACTTGAAATCTTATAAATACTATAGTCATGACAAAAACCAAACCAATCGGAAAGACCATTGTGATTCTGGTCTTTATACCTATATTTATATTGATCTTCTTATCCGGCTGCGCTGAAATAAGGAAAGAAAAGAATTTCGACCCTGTCGAGCTTGTCAATCCTCTTATGGGTACCGACTCTGAATTCAGATTGTCGAATGGCAATACATATCCTGCAATTGCCCTTCCGTGGGGAATGAATTTCTGGACGCCTCAGACACGTCCGATGGGCAACGGGTGGGGTTATACTTATGATGATTACAAGATCATGGGTATAAAACAGACTCACCAGCCGAGCCCGTGGATAAATGATTATGCAGCTTTTTCGTTCATGCCTGTCACAGGGAAGCTGAAGATTAAGGAAGCTGACAGGGCTTCGTGGTTCTCTCATAAGGCAGAAGTTGTCAAACCCTATTACTATAGTGTTTATCTTGCTGATTATGATGTTAAAGTTGAAGTGACTCCGACCGAAAGGGCTGCCATGTTCCGCTTCACCTTTCCTGAAAATGATTCTTCTTACATACTTCTCGATGCTTTTAACGAAGGTTCGATGGTTAAGATTATCCCCGAAGAACGTAAGGTCGTCGGATATTGCCGTAATAACGCCGGTGGTGTACCTGAAAACTTCCATAATTACTTTGTTGCGGTATTCGACAAGGATTTCACTTCGGCTCATACCTGGACCGGGGAAAATATGAATCTGAATAAAACGGATGCAGAAGGTGATCATACGGGAGCCATACTGGGATTTAAAACAAAAGAAGGCGAGGTGGTGAATGTAAAAGTGGCTTCTTCATTCATAAGCCCAGAACAGGCTGCGCTTAACCTTAAACGTGAAACGGAAGGTAAAGATTTTGAATCAGTCAGACGGGAGGGGAAGAAGATATGGAACGACCAGCTTAAGAGAATAAAAGTTGAAGGAGGGTCCGCCGATCAGCAGAGGACATTCTATTCCTGCCTCTACAGGATGATCCTTTTCCCGAGGAGCTTTTATGAGCTGGATGAAAAGAATGATATTGTTCATTACAGCCCTTACAACGGGAAAGTGCTTCCGGGATATATGTTTACGGATAATGGCTTCTGGGACACATTCAGGTCTCTTTTCCCTTTCACAACATTGATGTATCCGGAAATAAACAGCAGGATCATGGAAGGACTGGTGAATACATATAAGGAAAGCGGCTGGCTCCCGGAATGGGCTAGCCCCGGGCACCGCGACTGTATGATAGGATCCAATTCGGCTTCGCTGATCGCTGATTCATATCTTAAAGGGATAAGGGGATATGATATTGAGGTACTCTATGAGGCAATCCTGAAAAATACCCGGGGTGTGGGACCTGTCTCTTCTGTAGGCAGGCTGGGTGCAGAATATTATAATAAGCTTGGTTATGTTCCATATAATGTCGATATACGTGAAAATACGGCAAGGACACTTGAATATGCTTATGCCGATTTCTGCATCTGGAAACTGGCAAAAGAGCTTGGACGGCCACAGGAAGAGATCGATCTCTTTGCAAAAAGAGCCATGAACTATAAAAATGTCTTTGATCCGGGAAGGAAACTGATGAGAGGCCGTAATGAAGACGGCACTTTCCAGTCACCCTTCAGTCCATATAAATGGGGAGATGCATTCACTGAAGGAAACAGCTGGCACTATACCTGGAGCGTTTTTCAGGATATAGCCGGACTGGCCGATCTTATGGGTGGTCGGGAACAGTTTGTCGCAAAGCTCGATTCAATTTTTGAAGTTCCGCCGGTATTTGATTATTCATATTATGGTATAGTTATTCATGAGATCCGGGAGATGCAGATAATGAATATGGGAAACTATGCGCATGGCAACCAGCCGATCCAGCATATGATCTATCTGTATAATTATGCAGGTGAGCCATGGAAAACCCAGATGCATGTCAGGGAGGTCATGGATAAGCTTTATAACTATACACCTGATGGATATTGCGGAGACGAGGATAACGGGCAAACATCGGCCTGGTATGTATTCTCAGCTCTTGGCTTCTACCCGGTTACTCCGGGAACCGATCAGTATGTGTTTGGTTCTCCGTTATTTGACAGGGTAACTCTTACATTTGAGGACGGGAAAAGATTTGTGATCGATGCTCCGGGGAACAGCAGCAGCAATGTTTATGTCAACAGCATAAACCTGAACGGACGATCATTCGATCTCAATTATATAACCCATTATGAACTCCAGAGGGGAGGTAAGCTGACGTTCAATATGTCAGGGGAACCCGACTATGAAAGAGGTACTGATGAAAAATCATTCCCTTATTCCATGAGTACTGATAAGAAATAGTAGCTGCAGAGATATATTTCTTTTTAAAGCTTCAGTTTGATGTTTATCCGTACAAGCAGAGCGGTAAGTCCTGCCATTGCCAGAGCCCAAAGTATCGAACCTCCGACAACTATCCATGGTGATGATGACTGCTTGTAAATAAGTATTGGAAGATTTGTCATCCAGATCAGATGATAAAGGATGTCGGGTGCCAGATATGTCGTCAGAGAATGTTCGCCGGCCGGTTTTATTATTGTTGCCCAGGCTTTCCTGCCTTTTACATCAACTATAAAGTAAATAAGTGCGAACAGGAGAAAACTTATACCATTACATAACATCCCCCAGCTTGGAGTGGCTTTGATTTTTGATATGATGAACCACTGCCGGAGTATAAACCCGGAAATGATGCAAAATATTCCAAGTATTAGGAATATGGGGATGACTTTTTTATATTCCGGAAGCGGGAATTTTCTCAGGATCAGTCCGGCAATCATGCCTGTCAGCACAATGAACGGCACATTCCCGCCTGTCAGAACGCCAATAAAAGGTTGTACCGGAGCCAGAAAATTAAGCAGTTTCAATCCGGAAAGAATATTCAGAAGTAAAAAAAAGCCAGCGGCTATTGATGTTTTCCATATCGAATCGCGGCACACCATATAAGTAAATGCTCCGGCCAGGTAACCCCAGCCGATAAGTCCCAGAATACCCCACCAGCCGGTTATCAGTGAACCGCTGTTTTCCAGCTCTCCCGACCTGAATCTGAATACAAGAAAGATGAAGATTGCCAGTGCAACAAGTTTGTACCCGGCTATATTATAGATCCTCTCTTTAGGATCCCGGTAATCATTCCAGAAAATAAAAACTGCAATATACATAAGCAAAGCCCACAGATCTTTGCTTAATCCGGTCAGCTCCGGATTTACGCGTCCTGTATTAAGCATAAGCACCCCTATTACTATGAGACTGACCCATCGTGATAGTATATGTTTGCTTATATCTCCGGTCTTTTCACCTTTTGAAAATCTCTTTGACAGGGCAAAAGGTATGGACATCCCGACAATAAAAAGGAAACCGGGGAAAACCCAGTCGGCCAGTCCCATCCCGTCAAAGTTTGCTTCCATGTGCCCCAGCCAGTGCGGAGCAACCTTCATGTTAAGATCATTTACGAATAGCATCAGGAGAAGCGTAAGGCCTCTCATAATATCGATTGACTGTATCCGGTTTTGACTGGTCATGCGAGTGTATATTAAGTTACAGCTTCAGTTTGAAATTGATCTTTTCGAGAAGTATTGCCAGACCGACTCCCATAACAAGCGCCCATACGACAGAACCGGCAACGACCAGGATCGGCGTGAAATCAGTGTTTTTATAAAAAAGAAAAGGCAGACTTAATTGCCAGATAATATAATAGAACATATCCGGAAAAAGGTAGATTGTCAGGGAATTAGCTCCAGCCGGCCTTAAGAAGCTTCCCCATCCTGACCGTTTTTTAATATCGATAAGCAGGTAGAGAAGGGCAAATATTATCATGCTTATTCCGTTACAGATCAAAGCCCACGACGGAGTGGCCTGGATTTTCGAAATTATGAACCACTGTCTGAGAAAAAATCCGAGGATGATGCTTAAAATTCCAAGTGATGAAATTATGAAAAAGGTTTTTCTGAAATCATCAGTTGATTGTTTTCTGAGGATCAGAGTTATAAGCATTCCCGACATTACAATGAATGGTGCATTACCATTAATTAATATCCCGAGGTAAGGCTTTAACGGTCTGAGAAAATCCAGCAGATGCAGTTTTGATAAAATATTTAATGACAGGAAGAAAAGTATGGCCGGGACAGTTTTCCATAAATTATTTCCTGCCCAAAGGTAAACAAGTGCTGCAACCATGTAGCCCCAGCCTATCGTCCCCAGTATACCCCAGGAAGTATATGAGAATCCCGAATTTTCTCCGCCGCGGAAAATAACCATCATCGGAATTATCATTATAGCCCCGAGCAGCCGGAGAGTTGTAATCAGCCAGGCATTCTTTTCAGTCCGCCTGTAATTATTCCAGATAAGAAATACCCCTGAATACATTATAAGCGACCATACGTTTTTGCTTATTCCTGTAAACTCACCATTAACATTTCTTGAATTTGACATCAGCACACCAATGATCAGGAGGCTGATTGTCCTGATAAATATATGCCCGATAATTCTCATTGTGCTTTCACCCCGTTTTATCCGGTTGCCAATTGAATACGGTACTGACATTCCGACCATAAACATAAATCCCGGGAACACCCAGTCGGCCAGGCCCATCCCGTCGAAACCTGCTTTTGTATGTCCCAGCCATGCCGGTACACCAGGCATATAAAGGTCATTTACAAACAGCATCAGGACAAGAGTAAGTCCGCGCATAATATCGATTGACAGAATTCGGTTCTGGTTTGTCATAAAACCGTTGTTTAATCGAGTATAAAGATTGTAAAATTTTATTAATTACGGTGTCTGGTGTTCGGTAATCGGTATTCGGTGTTCGGTAATCAGTA
>CAYPHL010000186.1:0-6214 GCA_964410385.1 uncultured Rikenellaceae bacterium
CTTTGTCCTCCGTAGCCTTGGCGAAGGAGGATCTTTGTCCTCCGTAGCCTTCTCTTTCCAACGTAGCTTTAGCAAAGTTGGAGGTGAAGCAGGTGGCGCAGGAGAACTTTTCAGGCTGACAAAATTAGTAAAATAATTGATTTATTATAATCTGGTAAAATATGAACGCTCTTATTAAATTTAATCCTCAGATCCCTGTACAACTGATCTTACACATGACAGTAAAGAGGGATCAGCCGGGTTCTTGTCTGTTACATCTCCTGTCAATCCCTGATACATCTTACACTGAAGCCCAGCATTTTGTTCCAGTGGTACCAATTTGCATAATTAGTATTATAATACATGCTCCGGCCATAGGCATAATCAGTATTGTATCCTGTTGATGACCACCAGTTCCCGTTTTCGTACATGCCTGTATAATCCTGGTCGTTTCCGGACCGGTATCCTCCGGGAAGTGCCGTGAATCCGACTTTGTTAACGGCATCCCTGTTGGGAGGGTACCATACCGCTTTGCTCTTCAGATATCCACCGACTTCTGCAGGCCCCCCTTTTGGATTCAGATACCATATCAGTGTTTCCCATTCAGAATGTAAAGGAATATGCCATCCAGCTGGACAAAGCTTGTTCTCGCTGACCACCGCGTAATAATTGTACAGGCGACCGAATTTCTCAATATGACCGGAATTGTCTTCATAATAACAATAAGCACCTGACTTCAGCAATTTCCAGGCTTGTTTATCGCCTACATATGGTAAACTGGTGCCATTACTGTAATTAGTTGTTTGCAGGTTTTTTGCCATCCAGATCTGTGTGCCGATATGTACAGCAGGATAATGATTACCATCAGCATCTGTACATTTCACAAAGATAAAATTGATCGTCTTGTTTTCAGAAGGTACATCTGTTACAATTGTACTGAAACTCTCTGATGTACTTCTCATTAATAACCTTTGTCCTGTATTGTACAGCATATCGACTTCATCCGGATCTCCTTTTGTAGCGACCGGCTTTTCACGGGAACTCGCCATATTCTCATATCTAATCTGAACAGATCCCTGCCCACTGCCTGAACATATCAATTTACTGCTTTCATTGAACCGGGTAGTATTAACTGTAACTATGTATACCCCTTTATCAATACCGATTATCTGATAAATATGTTGTCCGGGGGAGAGAAAATCTTCTCTCCTGCCTATCACCCTGCCGGCAAGATCATGAATGGAAATCCCTGCCCTTCCGGCTTCAGGAAGATAAAACTGCATTCTGGAGTAAGAAGCCATTGGATTCGGATAAAATTTGAGTTCTCTCCCGGAGTACTCATAGGCGGATTCAATACCGGTGATTTCTCCCTTAAGGTGCAATATTTCAGTTCCTTTCAATTTCGCCGTAAGTCCTGTTGAAAGGTTTTCAACGAAAACTGAATCAACCGATGTGCTTTCACCTGAGCCGGAAAAACTAATAAGGTAGTCCTGTGCCTGAATCTCCAATACCGTGGCTGACAGTAACAGAATGATCAGGACAGCTAATTTCAATAAATACATCCTGGATTTCATGGCGGTTTTATTAATAATCTCTTAACCCTGTAGCAGTTATGTAAGTTACGAAAAATTCTGAAGCGAGTCAAGTTTTTATGGGAACTCTGCAGGAAAAGGGGAAAGATCATTTTGCAGAGCAAAATACTTCATCTTAAACCACCCTCCAGGGTATTTATGTTATTGATAGCAAAATCGTAATGAAACCTATAGTTAAACTAAATCCAACATTATCAGATTCTGTGGAATCGTCATTCTAAAAAGAGTCCTTTACTGGTGGCGAAATCGGATACAGCGATATAATCCAGCCAGATAATAACTTTTTGGGTTGAGTTTAAGGTTGAGATTTAGGAGTGATGGATAATATGAATGAAATACTAATATTACCGATCGATCCTGATTCTTCTTTCTCCACGGTAACTTCTTATTTCACAGCTTTTTCTGAGATATGCTATAGTAGCATCAGCTGTCGTGATAAAGAGTGACGATCCGGGATCCGCGTGAATATATTTGTAAACCAGTGTCATATAACTGTTCATGGCAACTTTGTAAGTACTGTCCGGATCTATGGGACTCCCATTTTCGTTCAGAAGAGTTATTTCTTCAGGATTGCCTTTTGCATCAAGCTTTATCTTTGTTCTTATCCCCGATGGAAAGACAGGAGCCTTATCGTCAACAGGGAATGCAGCCATCATTAGTGATTGTATTTCCCTGCCGGTCAGCAAGGTTACAACCAGTTCATTCCCAAAGGGATCAAGCTGATAAACATTCATTATTGTGACCGGGCCTTTTGGCAGATGATCAATTCTTACTCCGCCCGGATTCACAAGTGCAATATCGGCACCGGCAGCATCACGCTGTGCATCAGCCATCAGGTACCCAAGTTCTTCGAATGATGAAAAATCGTCTGTTGCTGTGGTAATAACCTCTTTGAGAACAGGATTATCATTGTATTTATCAACCATGGCACGGATTGAGGGTTTTTCCTTCTTCGAATTTCTGATATCGATCAGCTCCATACTCCTCTGTAAAGTACCATCATCTTTTAACGTTAATTTGATCAGCGTTCCGTATTTCAACTTATTCTCTGCCTGGGTGATCATTATACCATTATGTATCAGTTCTTTCTCAACCCTTGTATGTGAATGTCCTCCTATGATAAGATCGATGCCCTCAGGCAGTGTCTCAGCCAGCATTACATCGGTTTCAAAACCTATGTGCGTTACTGCAATTAAAATATCACTCTGATCTTTAAGGTATAAATATTTGGGAGCAGTTTCAAAAGGTGAGAGGAAAGTAAACCCTTTTGCATTATCGGGATGCGTATCCGGAATACCATTCTGATTTATCTGAAGGAGTCCGATAAAAGCCAGTTTTAGTCCGTTTGGTAAAGTAATTATTTTATATGGTTCCAGTTTCAGATTTAGTAACTGGTCAGCTGATACGTTAGCACAAATAAAACTGAAATTTGCTTTTTCTGCAAGGTTTTTAAATCCTTCAGGATGCGAATCGAATTCGTGATTTCCCGTTGCACTGAGATCAAAACCGGTGGCATTCATCAGTTCAATCATGGGTAATCCTTTTTCAGGATACTGGTCATTTACCGGATTGCCTGTCTGGTTATCTCCTGCACTGACTAGAAGCATTCCGGGGTAAATAGCCTGCAAGCTATCAGTTATATATGCGAGCTTCGGGAAGTTATCGATTGCTGCATGCATATCATTTACCGCGAAAATGACAGCCTGGTTTTCCTGAGGTCTTACTGTAATTAATTTCCTGCCGGCACTGCAGCCTGACAGAACTGCGATTGCCAGAAACAAAAAAACAATCTTTGAAGGTAAAATGCTCTTTTTGAGCCTTGCTCCTACAAAAAGGGAGTTTCCGTCAGTCAGTTCACCGTCGCCGGCAACTTTATTCCCGAAGCGGTCTTCAACCAGTGGGAGCCTCCCGTGTCTCTTTTTACCCAGATGGATATAATATTTCAGAACAGCATCTTTTACTCTGGCTCCGGAATGCAGTTCAAGCAAGGTGTTGTTTACCGTGATTTTCATTTACCTGTTACCTGACTACCATGTATATCGTATACCGAGGGCGGCACCCCAGCCAAGGCCGTTTACATCTCCAAGGAAATCCCACATTGGACGTCCGTCAAGACTGACAAGTAATGGCAGATCCTTAAATTTATATTCGATACCTATCTGTCCGCCAAGACCAATATTGATATATGAATTATCATCAAATCTGTCAAAAGAGAGGCTTGCCCCGGGTCCGACATACCAGTTAAAACCGCCGGCTATGTTCCAGTCCCAATGATAGATTCCTACAAGAGCAATTCTGGTGAAATCTTTCTTGAATCCGAAGCTTCCATCAAGCTCCAGTCTGTTCCTGTCATTAAGTCCTTTCTGATATGACAATTCGGCCCCGCTGAATGTGTCACCTCCATAAAGCCGTGCGCCCAATGCGTGGGAACTGATCTGTGCAGAAGCTATGGCTCCCAGACTGATAAATGCAAAAAATAAAAACAGTTTCTTCATAATTTTTAGATTTAATATATCAACTAAAATAGAATAAAAACATTCTCGGTACGAAAAGTTTAACAAATTTCATTCCATTTTGTTTTAAGTTTTATACCGGGTTGCAGCCGGACTGTGCGAAAAAAGGATGGCATACTTATTAATAAATTTTATTATTCCTGATCTTTTGCCTGGAGTTATTATTTTTACATACTGACAAAAATAAAGAAATGAAATTAGTATCATGGAACATTAATGGTATTCGTGCCATAACGAAGAAGTCTTTTTTTACCGATCTGGAGCGGCTCGATGCAGAAATTGTTTGCCTTCAGGAAACAAAAGCAAATGATGATCAGGTTCGGGCAGCTCTTGTTTCGCTTGACGGGAGCAATCTCTATGCAAATTCCGCAGAAAGGCCCGGCTACTCCGGAACTGCGGTCATTTCAAAGATCAAACCACTGAATGTCATAAAGGATACCGGAATAAAGGAATTTGATTCTGAAGGAAGAGTTCTGTGTCTTGAGTTTGACTGGTTTTTCCTGGTAAATGTTTATGTTCCGAATTCCGGCAGTGAGCTTGCCCGACTGGCATACAGGCAGGAGTGGGACAAGACTTTCCTGGGTTATCTCAAGGAACTTGAAAAAATTAAACCCGTAGTCGTGTGTGGGGATCTGAATGTAGCTCATAAATCGATTGACCTGGCTCGTCCTAAAGAGAATTTTAACAAAGCGGCTGGCTATATGCAGGAAGAAATAGACGGGATGGACCGGCTTACCGGAAGCGGACTGACAGATACATTCCGCCATTTTTATCCTGACGCTAAGGGGAGATACTCATGGTGGAGCTTCAGAGCTGCGGCAAGATCAAAGAATATAGGCTGGAGAATCGATTATTTTCTTGTAAGCAGTTCGTTCCTGCCAAAAGTTAAGGATGCATTCATTATAGAGGAAATGACCGGATCAGATCATTGTCCCGTCGGAATAATTATAGAACCCTGAGTGAACCGGCAATCGGGGCCCTGTGAAAATCTTTTAAATATGAATTGACTTTTTCATAGATTTTCCTGAACCAATATGTATAATCTGCAGGATTTTTAAGGATATCGGAATGAAGCTCATCGAAGGATACTGCTTTCCATTCACCTACTTCAGAAGTATTTATCACCGGGATAATATCGGTTACACCATAGAATACATGGTCAAACTCATTTTCGGTAAGTTCATTATCAAGCTTTTCCCTGTAAGTGAAAGAAAATAATTCAATAAGGCTGCAATTAATTCCCATTTCCTCCCTGAGCCTTCTCACGGCAGCCTCCATATTTGATTCCCCCGGAAATGGGTGGGTACAGCAGGCATTTGTCCAGAGGCCGTTGGAATGATATTTGTCAAAAGCTCTGCGTTGCAGGATCCATTTGCCCTCAGGATTTACTATAAATACTGACACAGCCCGGTGTAAAAGCGCTTTCCGGTGAGCCTCCATTTTTCCGGCAATACCTGTCTGGAAATCATTCTCATCGACCAGTATTACAAATGGGTCTTCCATTATATATTCACTTAAAGGTCTTAAGTTTCAGCTTACTCAATTTAAACAATTATTTAATTTATTTGTTTGAAGAGCTGAAATATTTTTCAAAGGAAATCCTCTTATAACATCCGGCATATCTTATTATAGCAATCCGTTTCAGGTTCTCCGCGCTTCTGAATTGAATTTGCAGGTATATCTTTCCATGACAGAGGTAGCTTTGAGGTATAAACATGGAAGCGTTCGTTACGCAACAGAACATTGATATTATAAAAATCGGATTGTAATACTCTACTGTATTTTAATGGTTTTACATCCTGGCCTGTAAGCAGAGAATAGCGCGTGAGTCCTGTTTCAGCGAGACTTGTTCCAGAGGGGACAGGCTGATCGTTCCACGATGCCATAATTGTTCTGAAATCCTCTGCTCCCGATTCAATCCATTTATTGCCTTCCCTGAATGATTCAACGTAAGCCGCAAACATGTTCATATTCTCCTTCCATTCCGGCCACCATACCGGATTGTCCTTATGTTGTAAAAGATAAGGCGATGATGATTTGCCGAGATTATTTCGCCTGAAATCAGAATGATTAAAATATTTTTCTGTCATTGAGAACTTTTTTCTGTTCAACTCAACAGGATCATATATC
>CAYPHL010000187.1:0-3986 GCA_964410385.1 uncultured Rikenellaceae bacterium
ACCTTCACTACAACCTCATCAATCTCCACTTCCCGGACGTTCCGTCCCGACAATTCCTTTTCCAGGACAAGCTCCCTGGCAAGGGTTTGTGAGGCTATATACCCTGAATGCCTCGTGACGGCTTCCCGCACAAAATCGAGATCCTCAATCTTCACCACTATCTTATCGGTCACATTGAAGCCGCTCTCCTTGCGGATATTCTGGATGCGGTTGATGAATTCCCGTGCAATTCCTTCATAGCGAAGCTCATCCGTCACAGTTACATCGAGTGCAACTGTAAGTCTGCCATCATTTGCAACCTGCCAGCCGGGAATATCTTCCGAAATGATCTCAACATCAGTAAGGGTGAGGTCAACATGCTGGCCGTTTATATTCAATGAAAAGGATCCGGAAGATTCAAAGTCAGCAATATCTTTCTGCGAAAGTCCTGAAATTGCATTACTTATTTCTTTCATAAGCTTCCCGAACCTCGGACCAAGTGTTTTGAAGTTCGGCTTTATCCTTTTTACCAGTATAGCTGCTGTATCTTCAATATATTCAACCTCCTTGACATTGATCTCGGTAAGTACAAGATCCCTTACGGCTTCAAACTTCTCTTTAAAATACCTGTCGGGAAGCGGGATCATTATCTTTGCGAGGGGCTGACGGACCTTAATACTCACTTTTCTTCTCAGACCGTGTACCATTGATGATATTTTCTGAGCTATATCCATCCTCTCCTCAAGATCCTTGTCAATAAGGGATTCATCATGTTTCGGGAATACTGCCAGATGAACTGATTCCTCATGATGCCTGCCGGTAGTCATATTAAGATCCCGGAAAAGCTGATCCATAAAGAACGGAGCGATCGGCGCCGCAAGTCTGCTAACTGTCTCGAGACATGCATATAATGTCTGATAAGCTGCTATCTTGTCATGGTCATAATCCCCTCCCCAGTAACGCTTCCTGCTCTGACGGACATACCAGTTACTGAGGTTATCTATAACGAAATCCTGGATAGCTCTTCCTGCCCTTGTAAGATCATAATCTTCATAACACTTCCCGACTTCCCTCACAAGCGAATTGAGCAACGACATGATCCACCGGTCAATTTCAGGCCTGTCGTTAACAAGGATATCCCTTTCTGCAAACCTGAAATTATCTACATTGGCATACAGGGCAAAAAACGAATAAGTATTATAAAGAGTCCCGAAGAATTTGCGCTTCACTTCCTCAACTCCTTCAACATCGAATTTAAGGTTATCCCAGGGCTGGGAGTTTGTAAGCATATACCAGCGCAGAGGATCAGAACCATATTCTTCGATTATCTTAAACGGATCGGCTGCATTACCGAGGCGCTTCGACATCTTGTTACCATTCTTATCAAGTACAAGCCCGTTTGAAATAATATTCTTAAATGCTACCGAATCGGATGTCATACATGCTATTGTATGAAGTGTAAAGAACCATCCCCTTGTCTGGTCAACACCTTCGGCAACAAAATCGGCCGGGAACATATCACTGAAATTCTCCTTGTTCTCAAACGGATAATGAGCCTGGGCATAAGGCATTGCCCCAGAGTCGAACCACACATCTATAAGGTCGGGCTCACGGTGCATTCTTTTACCGGATTCGCTGACAAGTATTATTTCATCAACAAAAGGCCTGTGAAGATCGAACTTCTCATAATTTTCCTTTGAGTTATCACCCTCAACATATTCAGCCAGCGGATTCTTCTTCATGAATCCGGCATTAACTGATTTATCAATTTCTGTCTTAAGCTCACTTACAGAACCTATGCAGATGGATTCTTTCCTGTCGTCAGTGATCCATATCGGCAGAGGTGTTCCCCAGAAACGGGAACGTGAAAGGTTCCAGTCGACAAGGTTCTCAAGCCACTTGCCAAAACGACCTGTACCGGTTGACTGGGGTTTCCAGTTAATTGTGTTGTTAAGTTCAATGAGCCTGTCGCGAAGCGCAGTTGTGCGGATAAACCATGCATTGAGCGGATAGTAAAGCACCGGTTTGTCCGTCCTCCAGCAATGAGGATAACTGTGCACCATCTTTTCTATCCTGAACACTTTCCCCTTCTGCTTAAGCATCACTGCTATATCAACATCAAGGGTATCCGCATCCTTTGGAATGCTCTCATCATACTCATTCTTCACCGGACGACCCGCAAAGCCTGAATAGGTATTTAAATTAACTCTTTCCTTTACGAAATCCTCATCCAGATCGGTTATTGGTACCATATACCCTTTCCTGTCAACCATAGGAGAAAAAGTACCGTCTTTCAGTTTCAACAGCATTCCGGGAACACCATTTTCCTTTCCTGCCTTGTAGTCATCGGCGCCGAATGTCGGTGCAATATGAACAATCCCTGTCCCATCCACGGTTGTCACAAAATCACCAGTAAGAACCCTGAATGCTCCCTTATCAGGCTTAACCCAGTCAATAAGCTGCTCATAACTTATACCTTCAAGCTTTCCTCCGGGAAATTCATTCAGCACTTTATACGGGATTTTCTTATCCCCCGGCTTATAATCTGAAATTTCCAGACCGGCATTTGCCTCAGGGAACATTGAATTAAGCAGTTCTTTTGCAATAATTACAGTAACAGGTTCACCTGAATACGGATTGAAGCTGCGAACCTTTATATATATTATTTCTTTCCCCACAGCCAGAGCCGTATTTGAAGGAAGTGTCCAGGGAGTGGTTGTCCAGGCCATAATATGGACATCATCAGTATCTGTCTTTTCATAAAGGAACTCAGATTTCTGATCCCTGATAAGTCTGAAAAGTGCAATACATGTTGTATCCTTTACATCGCGGTAGCAGTTAGGCAGATTAAGTTCATGCGAGCTCAGTCCTGTTCCTGCTGCCGGTGAAAATGGCTGGATAGTATAATCCTTGTAAAGCAGATCTTTTGAATACAATTGTTTCAGGAGCCACCATAATGTTTCAATATAACGGTTATCATAGGTTATATACGGATCGTCCATATTGACCCAGTATCCCATCTTTCGTGTAAGTTCTTCCCACTGATCGGTATATTTCATCACATCGATCCGGCAGGCTTTATTGAATTCCTCAATTGAGATCTTATCCGTCCCGATATCCTCTTTTGTAATGCCAAGTGATTTTTCAACTCCAAGCTCAATAGGCAACCCATGAGTATCCCACCCCGCTTTACGTTTTACTTCATAACCACACTGGGTTTTATAGCGGCAAATCGCATCTTTAATTGTCCTTGCCATTACATGATGAATGCCAGGCATACCGTTTGCAGAAGGCGGACCTTCATAAAATATAAATTCGCCTTTACCGTCAAGCTGACGGATACTCTTGTGGAACGCATCGTTTTTGTCCCATATCCTGAGTACATCTTTATTTACCTGAGCAAGGTCAAGAGCCTTATATTCAGGAAATCGCTTCCCCATTGAACTGATGTTTAAGTTATTTAAAAAACGGACAAAGATAATAAAAGTTAAAGAAGGATGAAAGGCGGGGAGGAAGGCGACATGTTTGTGAAACAGATATTAAATATTCATATTTTTGTAAGCTTCAAATTAGTGATTACCTGATGAGATTACTTGCCATCTGTATCGTAATGCTGGTTTCCGGCAACGCTTTGATCATAGCCCAGGCACCTGATTCCTCCAGGTATCTGTCGCTTGAACCATATGATTTTCATCTCCGCTATCTCCGTTCGGACAGTGCACTGCTTATCGATGTAAGGGAGTTTTTTGAATATAAAGGCAACCGGATAAAAGGGGCCCTGAACATACCTTCATCGGGTAATACTGAGTTTTCAGCTGATACAACTGACAAGAACCTCAGCCTGTTCTTTTATTGCTCTACCGGCTTCCGGAGCAAAAGGGTTGCAGAACTATTCTTTGATAAAGGATTCCGGAAACTTTATAATCTTGAAGGAGGGATAGTTGCCTGGAAAAGGGATGGCTTTCCGGTTGAGAAGGGGAAGGTCAGGAGGAAGAGATAGTCGTGCG
>CAYPHL010000187.1:4086-6166 GCA_964410385.1 uncultured Rikenellaceae bacterium
GTCGTGCGGTCATTCGGGTTTACGGTTTTATGGTTTTACGGCTTTGCGGCTTTGCGGCTTTGCGGCTTTGCGGCTTTGCGGTTTTGCGGCTTTGCGGTTTTGCGGTTTTCCGGCTGCGGTCGTACAGAAGCGGGAAGCAGTCATGCAGTCTTGTAGTAACGGTGCCAGACCACACGACCGAAATACCGCAACGCCGAAATACCTAAATACCCCTTACTTTCCGGTAATTTTCTAAATTTGCGAAAATTAAACTCGTACTATATGTTTTCAGGAATAGTTGAAATAGCCGCTCCGGTCGTTAAGATCGAAAAGGATAAGGATAACCTTCACATTACAATGAGATGTCCGTTCACCAGTGAGCTGAAAATTGATCAGAGTATTTCCCACAACGGTGTCTGTCTTACTGTGGTCAGAAAGGAAGAAGATACTTACACCGTTACGGCCATCAGGGAAACCCTGGAGAAATCGAATCTCGGCCTGCTGAAGGTCGGCGATAAGGTTAACCTGGAACGGAGCGCAAAGCTGGATGGCAGACTGGACGGACATATGGTACAGGGACATGTTGACCAGACTGCCGTGTGCACCGATGTTAAGGAAGCCGGAGGAAGCTGGTACTATACATTTGAATACGAACCGCTTCAGGATGATTATATTACTGTAGAAAAGGGCTCTGTTTCGGTCAATGGTGTAAGCCTGACCGTGGTCAACTCACAGCCAAAATCATTCCAGGTGGCTATAATTCCCTTTACATACGAGGTTACAAATTTCCACCAGATCAGGAAAGGAACGGTTGTGAATATTGAGTTTGATATCCTCGGGAAATATATCGCCAAAATCGTAAAACAACAGCTGGGGAAATGATCCCCTGAGACTATACCAATAACCCGCTATAACCGCAAATTGCGCAAAGAATTCGCAAAGTAGGCAAAGTCAAATTATTGTAAAACATCCCTTTATGATTTTTACGTCAGCCTTCGGGCAGGCATTACTGAGGGGTTTTTGCGGCTGGCTTTTTCATTTTTCAGACATCCTCCACCTTCCAGATCAGCTTTTTCCCGAATCCAAGCCTGTTATCGGTATATTTAATATGTGTCAGTTCCACAATCCAAAGCTTTGTATCCATAAGCATGGCAACGGGGAACTTTTTCATATAAGATGATTCCGCCCTTTCCAGCATTTTTCCGGATGGTTCCGAAATAACCCCTGAAAACTGAAGTCCGCGTATCCTGCCGATGATTTTTGTTTCAAGCGCAACGGCTCCTGAAACCTGTGGATTTCTTAGAAATTCCTGCCCGTGACGGGTTTTGATATCGCTTGTGAATACCAGAGCAATTTCGTCTTCAAGATAAACATAAAAACAACTGGCACACCATGGTATATTTCCATTGCTGGTTGCTATGGTGAGAACATGATGTTTCTTAAAGAACCTGACGATCTTTTTATCAATCATTGGTCATCCACCTGAATGTATCTGTTTCAAAACCTGCCAGGGTGATTATTCTTTCAACAACAGTCAAAACAAGGTCATCGATTGTCTCCGGTTTGCTGTAAAATGAAGGGGTCGCCGGACAGATTATTGCCCCGGCAAGGGTAAGGGTTTCTATGTTCCTTATGTGGATAAGGTTATAGGGAGTCTCCCTTGGAACGATTATCAGTTTTCTCCTTTCCTTAATCATAACATCCGCGGCCCTGGCAATAAGGTCATCCGATGTACCATTTGCTATTCTTCCGCATATTCCCATTGAAGCAGGACAAATTATCATCGTGTCATAATCTGATGATCCCGATGCAAAAGGTGCATAAAAATCCTTATTGGAGTATTCCTTAACCGGAGGAATAGACCGGAACGGGTCTCCGGTTTCATACTTCCATATCTCCTTTGCATTGTCGGAGAAAATCACTGCAATTTCTGCCGGCGGGGTCTTAAGTGCAGTTAATAAATCGAGAAGTTTCTTCGCGTAAACCGATCCGCTTGCACCGGTAACTGCGAGGATAATTTTTCGGTGGTGGGGAATCATAATTCGTTGCAATGTAACGGGGTGCTAAGTTAGTAATTATTCGATAAGGATTGCTTCGTCGC
>CAYPHL010000188.1:0-6051 GCA_964410385.1 uncultured Rikenellaceae bacterium
AAATCACTCTCCGCTCATCTCTCACTTCTAAAAGCTATCTGAAAGCAGGCAGTTGGCAATTGGCAGTTGGCAGTCGGAGATAGACACAATTTCTGACTCATCGCTCATCCCTCACAACTCTCTCCTCATCTCCTTCTCTCCTCATCTCCTTCTCTCCTCATCTCCCCCTCTCCTCATCTCCCCATCTCCCCCTCTTTCCTATAGTTCCTCCCCAGGTAAACCGCCAGTTTTAGCAGATCTTCTCCGGAATCAAAGCTAATCTTCTCCGATCTCAGGTATTCTTCAATATTCTTCTTCTTCCCCGGAAATATCTTTAATACATTTCTCCTGCTGAACGGTAAGAACTCTCCTGAGCGGACTGAAAAGAAATATTCCTCCGTTTTACGGAAAACCCAGTCTTCATTAGGTACCATATCATAGATCCTTCCGTCAACAGGAACTGTATTATAGGTATCTACAGCTGATGTCCTGTTGATCGTCCCCATAGCACCTTTCCTCAGTATATCTTTGAGGCTGATATTCTGTTTCAGACCTACCCTTACAGATCCGCTTCCTATCAGTCTGATATATCCGCTTTCGAGTAAAAATGTATCCTTATCAATGACTATAGACTGGATCTCTTTTTTATTGATTATTGTAAGTGTATCACGATCCCTGATAAATTCCATTTCACCGAATAGAAAATTATAATTCAGCCTGGCAGAATTTTAGTTCCCGTTATTCAGATTTACCTGGCCCTGTTTAAAACCCGGGTAAAGGTATCTTCTGGCAGGAGGGAAACATTCAGCTACCCTGATCCCTGCCGGAACTATGACCTCATTAGTGATCTGAGCATTCAGAGTAAGAATAACTATCAGGAATGACAGTAAAGTTAACCGGAGCTTTTTCATTATAAAAGTCGATGAATTCATTCTTTTCAGAAAGATTTTATCACCTAAAAGTTATGTTATAAATTTACATAAAAAGTCCGTAAGTATGAGGAAGCTAAAAATTTCTGCCACCATCACTGTGATCCTGGGAGTACTCTCAGTTATTGCAATGATTTCAATGTTCCTGGCCCTGTGTGATATTGCCGATCCTACAGAGCCTGTCAGGACGGAATGGAGGGTTGTCGGGATAGGTATGATCGTCCTGAGCACTTTTATAATATCCACTTTCGTAACTATAGGATATCTGCTTAAATCCGTTAAAATGACCCATACTATGGCGGTTTCTGCTGTCAGTGAAAACGGAAACTAAATTGAGTATAGTATTAAATCCTGGATTTTCTATGCGAAACCAAGGCCCCGGATTACCGGTGAAATGCCTTTGAGATGAATCCCAGCACTTCCGGTAAAGCTTCCCGCCAGTATTGCCATGTATGGGCCCCATCTCTTACCCTGTATTCATGGGGGATTTCTTTCTGGCGCATTGCAATATGCATCAGTGAATTACCTTCATACAGAAAATCATCATCACCGCAATCGATGTACCAGCGAACAGCTGTTTTCCTATCGTCCGGCATATTCTCAATAAGGTATAATGCATTGTGCTGATTCAGGTAATTATTGATCTGCTCTGTTGTAAGGCCAGCGGTATCTGCAGCTGCAATCCTGCCGCGATCCGCAGTACGAGTCCTGACTGATGCACTCAGAGGACATGCTGCAGCGAACATTTCAGGATGATGAAGTGCATAGAGAACAGTACCGCCTCCACCCATTGATAATCCAGCCACTGCCCTGTATTGCTTTTCGGCCCGGATACGATATGTCTTTTCAATAAATGGTATAAATTCCTTAAATAAAAAATCTTCATATTGAAAATCGCCTTTCATGCTGTTGAAATATCCCCTGCGGCCCGTATTTGCATCAGGCATGACAATAATAAGCGAGGTCGATATACCTTCATTTATAGCCTTGTCGGCAATATATTTCACTTCCCCGAACTGAACCCACCCTGTCTGGTCATCTCCTGCACCATGTAAAAGGTAAAGTACTGGATAACTCCTGTTGGATGTTTCATAATCGGGTGGAAAATAAACCGAATATTTACGATCCATTTTCAGGATCTGACTTTTCATTGACAGATTATCAAAAACTTTCCCCGATTGCCCTGATAATAGGGATGGAAAAACAAGGATCATTAACAAATAACAGTAAGATTTCTTCATTTTTAGTTAATTATTTTGGTCACTCAATGATATTGATTTAATAGTATGTTTCAAAGTAAAAACGACAAAAAGAACATACCGGTGTATTTAAAAAGAAAGAATATTAACTTAGCCTGAATTAATATTTTCTTAAATCAGGAAATCGGATAATCATTCAATCATTCCAATAATTAATAATATCTGTATGAAAACAATTATTTCAGTACTGGTAACTATGTTCTTTCTGTCCCTCGGTCTCCGGGCACAGCAGAATGACTGCAAAGTCCTTCTTGAAAGTATTTCGGGAACATATGAAGGAAAGTGTAAGAACGGACTTGCCAATGGAAAAGGTATCGCTCAGGGGACAGACAGGTATGAAGGCACTTTCGTCAAAGGATTGCCATCGGGAAGAGGTGTTTACAAATGGGCAGACGGATCTTATTATGATGGTGAATGGAAGGACGGAAAGAAGGAAGGCAAAGGGAAGCTGGTAAAAAAGGATTCGGAAATCTCCGGATACTGGAAAGATGATGAATATGCCGGGGAAGAACTTATTCCTTCATATAAAGTTATACGCAGTATGAATCTGGCCCGTGCCACTTTCAAGAAATCCGGAGCAATTGAAGGTGTGAGAATATTATTATTGCAGGCGGGTTCCGATAATGTTGCCATTGAGAATTTCTCGATTGCCTCAAGCAGTGGTTCTGAATATCGCTCAGGTAAAATGTATGGAATTCAGAATGTTTTATTCCCCCTTGATGTAAAAGTCAGGTATATGACCTGGAACAAAATGCGTACCGGTCAGATTGAAGTTATATTTGAATTTACAATAAACGAACCCGGAGCGTGGGAGGTGATCCTCAATAATTAGAATCAGATTAAAATACCCTGATCCTCTGCCTTCCGCTCTTCGTAATCTCAAACGGACCCGGTGAAGGATTTTCCTTATTACGGAGGGACCCGGAATAGTCCCTATCTACAATTAATTGTGAACCATCCGTATTCACGAACGGAAGATCAGGAACCAGAGCATTTCTTAATGAACTTGTTGTAACCAGTATTCTTTTTTGCTCAGCCAGCCAGATTTTGTCCAGAGACAGATCCAGAAAATATTCACCGTTTTCGAAAACAACTTTTGCCGTCCCGTCAAAATCAGGTTTAATCAATGAATTTATCTCCCGTACATCCTGAGGTTGCATTTTCTTGATTGCTTCTTTGGCTTCTGCGCTCATCTCACCAAATCTTTCCTGTAATTTCCCGGTTACTGGTCTGACCGTTCCTTTTGTAAAAACGTTGCCATCAAATGTTACAGGCAGCATGGCGCTTCCATACTGGCTGGCATTCCCCTGGTTCACAAATAAATTGTTGATGAACTGTACATCTCCTCCGGGATTGTCATGAAGTTTCTCAACAAATGTCGAATGTGGTTTATGGTATGGAGTAAGCCGTGAATCATAAGCAATTACATTTATATTCCCACCAAACAGATTATGAACAAAAGATGCCCCGCTTGAATTCATCAGAAGGTTTGTCCCTGAAAGAAAGATATTATTACTTATAAGCATCGGGCCATGGTCGACTTCCAGGAATAGGTCCAGCGAATTATCATGCATCAGGTTATTCTTTACCTGTACACCCTGTGCCATCCAGTCGAGCCATACACCCAGGGTTGTTCTGTAAATATGATTGTTAAAGATCTGTACATCAATTGCTCCATGAAATTTTATACCGGCCATTTCTGCACCGGTAAAAAGTTTCCGTACATGAATATCATGAATTATATTGTTATGAATAATGCTGAATGCACACCCCATACTGCCTACTATCCCTGCCTGTTCACAGTATGCGATTGTATTATTCCTGACAATATGACTTCCGATAGTACCCTTATTCCATCCAAAGGCAAGCGCCCTGTTAATAGTTCCGACATATCCGATAGCCGATTCGGTGTCCTTATTGTCGAACTCATCACCGTATTTCCCAAGTGAGATCCCCACACATTTTGAATATTGTACCAAATTATTTTCAATTATCCAGCCCCTGCTCCAGTGTGTTCCGACAAGTCCCATCTGCTCAGCCGTTGGTGGAGCCCAGTTTGTTGCAGCATGCTGCATTTTAAAACCACGGATCGTTATAAAATTTATAAAAGGCTTATCGGGATAAAATATGGTTTGCCTGACATTTATTTCAACCGTTTCCCGGTTTGGATCTGCATCCTTAAACTGGGCAAGGATAGTTGTTGTTGTTGAATCAACAGTTGCACACCACAGCAGGTTATTTTTATCTGCGGGCCCCATTACTTCATCCTGTGATGATGCCTCCATCAGCCAGTCGCCATTCAGATAAACTGCACCTGTGTGATATTTCCTGTCTTTTGGAGTAGGAGTAAACCAGTCACCCCGGATAAGATCGCTGTAAGGATTGAACTTCCCGAAGAAGCTGTTCGGGATCTTTACAGACCATGTATCATTCTGTACTTTCCCCCAGTTTTTTACTAATTCCGATCCTTTTATTTCGACATTTTCCCCGGGTGCTGCCTGGTAGACGATCCTTTCCGTTTCAGAATTACCCCCCCTCGGAGGTACAATCTGTTCACGGTAAACTCCCTCGTGAACAATGATAATATCACCGGGCATCGCCAAATTTGCAGCAGCGCTAATTGATCGTAAAGGCTGATTTAATGATCCAACATTATTATCATTCCCGTTTACTGAAACATGGATCTCTGCAGAGAACAAAACATGGGAAACAGATAACAGGAGAAAAACAAAGGATATTCTTTGCATGGGAAAATGATTTTGCTTTGAGCTCTATAAATATATTCAATAAATTTTAAAGAAATGACACGAAAAGAACAAGTTTTCTTAACTGGTCAGGCATAAAAAAAGGCCCTGTGCAGAGCCTTTTTAATTATTGTACTTAATTCTCAAAATTACTTCTTATCATACACCATTGTGGTTTTAACTTCACCATTCTGTCCCTGCCGTGTGGATACAATTGAAAGAGTTTTTGCATCAACCAGGCTCCAAACAGCCGTAGAGGTTCTTTCATTCCCGTTGAAATTTGATTTGGTTGTAATTGTAAGAGATTTCCCGTCAGCTGACCATTTTGCAGTTGATTTGCTTTCAAACTCACCAAATGCATTTACACTTTCAGTACCATCGAGAGCATATTTTGTCGCTCTTGCTGTACCATCCTGACTGGTTCTTGTCTGGGTAAGAAGATTTGCTTCCTGAGTAATTGTAAATTCCCGGCCGCCCATTCTCTGGCCGCCTCCGCCACCCTGTGGAAGTGTGCTTTTGCTTTCATTTAAAGTCCATGTACCGGAAAAATTTGCTTTTGACCCCTGTGCATTAATATTCGCAGGGAGAATTATGAATACCGACATTACAGTTAATGCCAGAAGCCGCAGTAAAGGTTTGCCGGAAACCTGAAGATTTTTGATTTGCTTATTCATTTTTTTCAAATTAAGGTTTAAAGTAAAGAAACAATTATCTGAGTAAATCAAAGGTATGAATCCTACAGCCAATGAAATCTTAATAAATGTTAATTTGTTGTCCGAGCCTGAAGAATTATCACCTGCCATTCTGAGCGCAACAAAGTGAAGCGAAGAATCCTTCCCGACAGGCAGAAATTTTATCTAATCCATTTCCAACACTTCAGATTTAACGTCACAAAACAGTTATTCCGGTTTTTCAGTTAAAAAATCCCTCTCTCCTGATGGTATACCAGGTCAGGAGATCAAATAAGTAGTTAAAATGAGCAACTTGTTTGACTTTGTCCTGAGCAAGGAAGTCAGGGATATTTTTATCTAATAAACCAACTGAACATACATAATTCTGTATATCAAATAAATATAATGAGACACCAGAGCGAAGCGGATATGCAGTTAAATATATACGTAAAACAATGCAGCGAAAAAA